>NC_015913.1:1200000-1500000 GCF_000270205.1 Candidatus Arthromitus sp. SFB-mouse-Japan | reverse complement strand
GGAGAAAATAGCAAATAAAGGAGGTAATAATAGAATGGGTCAAAAAGTTAATCCTCATGGTCTAAGAGTGGGAGTTATTAAAGATTGGTCTTCTAGATGGTATGCAGATAAAAAAGATTTTTCCAGGTATTTGTTTGAAGATTTTCAAATTAGGAAAGTAATTAAGAATAAGTATTATTCTGCAGGAATATCAAAGATAGAGATTGAGAGAAGTGTAAAGAAGTTAAAAATAAATATATATACGGCACGACCTGGTGTTATTATTGGAAAAGGTGGAGCTGGAATTGAAATTGTTAAATCAGAGATTCAAAAGATAGATTCAGCTGGTAGTTCAATTGTAATAAATATAGTTGAGATTAAATCATATGATACAGATGCACAGTTAGTTGCTGAAAATATAGCTTTGCAATTAGAAAGAAGAGTATCGTTTAGGAGAGCTATGAAACAGGCAATGCAAAGAACTATGAAAATGAGAGTTTTAGGAATAAAAACTGCTGTTTCAGGAAGATTGGGTGGAGCAGATATTGCTAGAACTGAGCATTATCATGATGGAACAATACCATTACAAACTTTAAGAGCTGATATAGATTATGGGTTTGCTGAGGCTAACACTACTTATGGTAAACTTGGTGTTAAGGTTTGGATTTATAAAGGTGAAGTTTTATCTAAAAAAACTTTAATTAATGATGATAAAAATTAGAAAGGAGGAATTTTGTATATGTTAATGCCTAAAAGAGTTAAATATCGTAGGGTACAAAAAGGTAGAATGAGAGGCGTATCTAAAGCGGGCACAATGATAGCTTATGGAGATTATGCTTTAGTTGCTACAAGTACTTCTTGGATAACTGGTAATCAAATTGAGTCTGCAAGGATTGCTATAAATAGATATATAAAAAGAGGTGGAAAATTACATATAAAAATATTCCCTCATAAATCAGTTACTAAAAAACCAGCTGAAGTTCGTATGGGATCTGGTAAGGGTGCGCCAGAATTTTTTGTTGCGGTTGTTAAACCGGGAAGGATTATGTTTGAATTATCGGGCGTTTCAGAAGAATTAGCAAAGGAAGCTATGAGGTTAGCTTCGCATAAATTACCAGTAAAGACTAAATTTTTGACTAGAAAAGATTTTGAAAGAGTTGGTGGTGAATAGGACAAATGAAGATAAGTGAACTTAGAGAATTAAGGTCATTGGATATTACTGAAATGAATGTTAAATTAATTGAATTAAAATCGGAACTTTTTAATTTGCGTTTTCAATTGGCTGTTGGTCAACTATCTAATCCTATGAGAATTAGAGAAGTTAAGAGATCAATTGCTCAGATTAAAACAGCTATAAGAGAACATGAAATAATGCAGTTAAAATAATTTTGTAAAGGAGGGTAAGTAAGTGGAAAGAAATTCAAGAAAAGTTAAAACTGGTGTAGTAGTATCAGATAAGATGCAAAAAACTATAGTTGTTGCGGTAGAGGGTAAGAAGAAGCATACGTTGTATGGTAAGGTTCTTAAAGTTACTAATAAATTTAAGGCTCACGATGAGAATAATGAAGCTAAGATTAATGATAGAGTATTAATTATGGAAACAAGACCACTATCAAAAGATAAAAGATGGAGGTTGGTAGAAGTATTAGAAAGAGCTAAATAATTAAGGGGGGAGAATATAAGATGATACAGGAATTAACTAGATTAAAAGTTGCTGATAACACAGGTGCTAAGGAAGTGATGTGTATAAGAGTATTAGGGGGATCACGCAGGAAAAGTGGGAATATAGGAGATATTATAGTTGCTAGCGTAAAAAATGCATCACCAGGTGGTGTTGTTAAAAAAGGTGATGTTGTTAAGGCTATAATAGTTAGAACTGTTAAAGGTGTTGTTCGTTCAGATGGTTCTTTTATTAGATTTGATGATAATGCTGTTGTAATTTTGAAAGAAGATGGTCAGCCTAGAGGAACCAGAATTTTTGGACCTGTTGCTAGAGAATTAAGAGATAAAGAGTGTATGAAAATACTTTCATTAGCTCCAGAAGTTTTATAGATTAGAGGTGATAGAATGCATGTCAGAAAAAATGATACGGTTTACATTATTTCAGGTAAGGATAAAGATAAAATAGGTGAAGTTCTTAAAGTAAATCCTAATAAGAATACGCTTATTGTAAGTGGTATAAATATAGTAACTAAACATATAAAGCCTAACAGACAAAATATGCAAGGGGGTATAACAAAAGTTGAAGCTCCAATAAATGTATCTAAGGTTATGTTATATTGTAATAATTGTAAAAAATCTACAAGATTAAAACAAAAATTTATTGATAATGGTACAAAAGTAAGAGTTTGTAGACATTGCGAACGAACAATTTGATTAAAGGGGGGTTTGTAATTTTGTCAAGACTTAAAGAAAAATATATTAACGAAGTTACAAGTAAATTGGTAGAAAAATTTAAATATAGTAATTTGATGCAGGTTCCTAAAATAGAAAAAGTTGTTATTAATATGGGAGTTGGAGAGGCTAAGGATAATTCAAAGGTATTAGAATCAGTTGTTAATGATATGCAATTAATATCTGGTCAAAAACCAATTATATGTAGAGCTAAGAAGTCCATATCTAATTTTAAACTTAGGGAAAATATGCCTATTGGGTGCAAAGTAACTTTAAGAAAAAGTAGAATGTATGATTTTATAGATAAATTATTTAATGTAGCTTTACCTAGAGTTAGAGATTTTAGAGGTGTATCTGAAAAAAGTTTTGATGGGAGAGGGAATTATACTTTAGGACTAAAGGAACATTTGATATTCCCGGAAATTGAATATGATAAAATAGATAAAATTAGGGGTATTGAAGTAATATTTGTAACAACTGCAAAAACTGATGAAGAGGCTAGAGAATTATTGAGATATCTAGGAATGCCATTTATGAGTTAATTTTATTAAAAGGAGGTAAAATTGTGGCACGTAAAGCAATGATTGAGAAATGGAAGAAAATGGCTAAATATAAAACAAGAGTTTATACTAGGTGTAGTTTATGTGGTAGACCACATGCGGTGTTAAGGAAATTTGGTATTTGTAGAATTTGCTTTAGAGAATTGGCTTATAAGGGGCAAATTCCTGGATGTACAAAATCAAGTTGGTAATTTTAGAAGGGAGGTAAGGTATAAATGGTAATGACAGATCCAATCGCAGATTTATTGACTAGGATAAGAAATGCTAATATGGCAAGGCATGAAACTTTAGAAGTTCCTATGTCTAAGGTAAAAAAAGAAATTTTGAAGATTTTATTGAATGAAGGATATATAAAGTCGTATGAAGATTATGATGATGGAGTAGTTCCAATGTGTAAAATATCTTTAAAATATGGAAAAAACAGAGAAAAGGTAATAGTGGGTTTAAAGAGAATTTCAAGACCTGGTTTAAGAGTTTATTGCAAAAAAGATAATATACCAAGAGTATTAAGTGGATTAGGGGTAGCTATAATTTCAACATCTAAAGGCATGATGGTTGATCGTGAGGCTAGAAAACAAGGATTAGGTGGAGAAGTTATCTGTTATGTTTGGTAAAAAATTATAATAGGAGGTGTACAAATGTCTAGAGTGGGTAGATTACCTATTATTTTGCCTGAAGGCACTTTGGTTAATATAGATTCAAATAATTTTATTACAGTACAAGGTAAAAAAGGTAAATTAGAGAAACAAATGTCTAGCGATATAATTATAAGACAGGAAGAAAGTCAGATATTTGTTGAAAGAAAAAATGAGACAAAAAAACAAAAACAATTACATGGTTTAACTAGGGCTTTGATTTTTAATATGGTTAAAGGTGTATCTGAGGGATATAGTAAGACTTTAGAACTTAACGGTGTTGGATATAGAGCTCAACTAAAGGGGAAGAATATAGTCATGAATTTAGGTTATTCTCATCCTGTGGAAATTAACAGTGTAGATGGAATTATTTTTGAGGTACCAAATCAAACTCAAATAATTGTTAGTGGTATTGATAAACAGTTAGTTGGGGAAGTAGCAGCTAAAATTAGACAATGGAGAAAACCTGAACCTTATAAAGGAAAAGGGATTAAATATTCTGATGAAATTATAAGGAGAAAAGAAGGGAAGACAGGTAAAAAATAAATTAGATAATTGAAGAAAGGAGATAGTAATGAGTAAATACAATAAAACTGCTAAGAGAAAAAGAAGACATTTTAGAATAAGAAAGAAACTTAATGGTACATTGAATATACCAAGATTATGTGTTTTTAGGAGTTCAAAAAATATATATGCACAATTAATTGATGATGTTAGTGGGAATATATTAGTTGCTGCATCTACATTGGATAAAAATTTTAATGGTATTGGTAGTAATAAGGAGGCAGCTAGAATTATAGGTAGGAATATAGCCAAGAAAGCACTAGAAAAGTCTATAACTAACGTTGTTTTTGATAGAAATGGTTATTTATATCATGGAAGAATTTCTGAGTTAGCTGAGGGAGCAAGAGAGGCTGGATTACAATTTTAATAAGGGAGGTTGGTTTTAACAATGAAAATTAAAAATAATAGCTCAGAATTAAAAGAAAAAGTAATTTTCATAAATAGGGTTACTAAAGTTGTTAAAGGTGGTAGGAATTTTAGATTTAGTGCTTTAGTAGTTGTAGGAGATGGAAAAGGATTTATAGGTGTTGGAACAGGTAAATCTGCAGAAGTTCCTGACGCTATAAGAAAAGGTATAGAAGATGCTAAGAAAAATATGATTTATGTACCAATAATTAAAGAAACTATACCACATGAAACTGTTGGGGTATTTGGAAAGTCTAAGGTTTTAATAATGCCAGCAAGGAAAGGTACAGGAATTATAGCAGGTGGTCCAGTTAGAAGCGTTTTAGAATTAGTTGGAGTAAAAAATATTACAGCTAAATCTTTGGGTTCAAATAATCCTAAAAATGTTGTTAATGCTACATTTAATGCATTATTATCTTTGAGGACATTAGAAAAAATTGCAGAACTTAGAGATAAGAAAGTTATAGAAATAATAGGTTAGGTAGGGTATATAAATGAATAAAATCAAAATTTGTTTAACACGGAGCCTAATAGGTAGAAATAAAGAGCAAAGAGATACAGTATATGCTTTGGGATTAAAAAAAATTGGGGATCAAGTGGAACATAATGGAACTCCCCAGATACTTGGTATGGTAAATAAGGTCAAGTTTTTATTAAATATTATAGAAGTTTAAGGGGGGTTAAGAATGAAATTACATGAATTAAAACCGGCTCCTGGAAGTAGAAAAAATTGTAAAAGATTAGGAAGAGGTACTGGATCAGGGTTAGGTAGGAATTCAGGAAAAGGTGAAAAGGGACAAAAGTCTAGAAGTGGTGGAGGAGTAAGAGTAGGATTTGAAGGTGGTCAAATGCCATTATATAGGCGAGTTCCTAAAAGAGGGTTTACTAATATATTTAAAAAGGAATATGCTATTTTAAATTTAGATAGATTAAATATATTTGAAAATGGTTCAGAAGTTACTGAAGATGTGCTATTAGACATGGGAATAATAAATAGGATAAGAGATGGTGTTAAAATATTAGCAAAAGGAAATTTGGAGAGGAGTTTAACTGTTAGAGTTTCTAAATTTTCACAGTCGGCTATTGAGAAAATTGAGGCTGCTGGTGGAAAAGTAGAGGTGATTTAGGTTAAATGTTTAAAATTTTAGGTAATGCTTTTAAAGTTAAGGATCTTAGAAAAAGAATATTTTTTACGTTGTTTATTGTTATAGTATTTAGATTGGGGAATTTTATACCTGTTCCAGGTGTTAATACTGAAAGTTTAAAACAATTAACATCAACTGGTTTATTTGGATTCTATGATTTGATATCTGGAGGAGCTTTAGAAAGATTTAGTATATTTGCACTAGGAGTTGTTCCATATATAAATTCTTCTATAATAGTTCAATTATTGTCTATGTCTATCCCCAAATTTGAGCAGCTATCAAAGGAGGGAGAGGAAGGAAGAAAGAAACTTCAAAATATAACTAGATACTTATCTATAGTTCTGTCATTTATTCAAGCATATGGATCGTATTTTTTAATATTAAATGCAGGAGCAATTACTAATAATTCTATATTTTCTATGATATTTGTAGTATTTACATTGGTTGCTGCATCTGTATTTTTAGTATGGATAGGTGATCAAGTTAGTTTACATGGTATAGGTAATGGTGTCTCCTTGTTTATATTTGTAAATATAGTTTCTAGATTTCCGAATATGTTTTTACAGATTGGTGCATTGAATAAATCTGGAGAAGTTGGTTTTATAGAAAGTATAATTTTTATATTAGTTGCTATTGGTCTATTAATTTGGACTATATATATGACATTAGCTGAAAGAAGAATAACTGTTCAATATGCAGGAAAGCAATTATCAGGCAGTAATAAGAATAATAAAGCTCACATACCGTTTAGTATAACTGGATCTGCGGTGATAGCAATTATTTTTGCTACATCTGTATTACAATTTCCAGCAACTATTGGTACATTTTTTTCTCCAGATTCATGGATAAATAGAATTTTAGTTAATGGAAGCTACAGTCCATTTAGGATTAATTCTGCTTTATATACAATATTATTTGCATTATTGATAATCTTTTTTACCTGGTTTTATACCCAAGTTACATATAAACCAGATGAAATGGCGGAAAACATGAATAAATCTGCTGGGTTTATTCCAGGAATAAGACCAGGTGAGTCTACGGCTAAATATATAGAAAATATATTAGATAAGATTTCTATTATTGGGGGAATATTTGGTGCTATGTTAGCGCTGTTTCCAATATTTATAGATTTGTTTACACCATTTAAGGGATTGCAATTTGGAGGTACTATGTTATTGATTTTAATAAGTACTTCTGTTGATACAATGAGACAAATTGAATCACAACTTATCTTAAGACATTATCAAGGGTTTTTAAAGTAGATTAGGTGATATATATTATGAGAATATTACTAATTGGACCGCCAGGTGTTGGAAAGGGAACACAAGCAAATCTTATTTGTAGTAAATATAATCTTAAACATATCTCAACAGGTGATATACTTAGGAAATATATTTCAGATGATAGTGAGATAGGAAAAAGAATTTCAAATTATGGTATAGATTGTGGGAAATTTGTATCAGATGATTTAGTTAATAGTATAGTCAGTCAATTGAAATCTGATAAGATTTTAGATCAATCATATTTATTAGACGGTTATCCTAGAACAGTATCTCAAGCAGAATTTTATATTAATAATATTTTGAATAAAAATGAGAAATATTTAGTGATTTATTTAAGTACTAGTAATGAATACATATTAAATAGGATTTCTAATAGATTAACTTGTATAAACTGCGGAAATATTTATAATTTACAAAATGATTTACCTAAGATTTATGGGAAATGTGATATTTGTGGAAATCGGTTAATAATAAGATCGGATGATAAGGTTAATATACTTAAGGAAAGACTTGAAATATATTATAGAATAACCTCTAGAGTAGTAGATTATTTTAGGAATTTAGATGTTTTGTATGAAATAGATGCTTCGTATGGAATTAATGAAATTTTTAGTCAGGTAAAAAAGGTAATAGGAGAATATTATGATTTATATTAAGAACGATGAAGAAATTTCTTTAATGAAAAAGGCTGGTAAAATAGTTGGTGATACTTTGAAAATTGTGGAATCAATTATAAAGGAAGGTGTAACAACTAATTATTTAGATAGTAAAGCAGAAGATTATATAATAAGATCCAAAGCCAAACCATCATTTAAGGGATATTATGGTTTTCCATCAACATTATGTGTATCAATAAATAATCAAGTTATACATGGTATACCTTCTGATAGAATTATTAAAGAGGGAGATATAGTTAGTGTTGATTGCGGAGCCAATATTTATGGATTTCATGCTGATGCAGCTAGGACTTTTGCTATCGGTAATGTATCAAGTGAGGCTAAAAATCTTATAGAAACTACTTGTGATAGTTTTTTCAAGTCTCTTAAATATGCGAGGGAAGGATATTTTATTGGTGATATATCTAGCTTTATTCAAGAATATGTTGAAAATAAAGGTTATTCTATAGTAAAGGATTTTACGGGCCATGGTATTGGTAGGAGTTTACATGAAGCCCCTGAAATTCCGAATTTTGGGAAAAAAGGAACGGGATTTCATATCAAGAGGGGTATGGCTATTGCAATTGAGCCTATGGTTAATTTAGGTAAGGAACATGTTAAAATACTTGATGATAACTGGACAGTTGTGACAATAGATAATAGTTTATCTGCACATTATGAAAATACTGTTATTATAACTGACGGTGATCCGGAAATTATAACACTATAAGCAAAATGTAAAATATTATTTAGGGAGGGTTAAAGTGAATGGCTAAAGATGATATTATAGAAATGCAAGGAATTGTTAAAGAGTCGTTACCAAACGCAATGTTTCAAGTTGAACTTGAGAGTGGACATATAATTCTTGCACATATTTCAGGTAAATTAAGAATGAATTTTATAAGGATAATTCCTGGAGATAAAGTTAAAATAGAAATGTCGCCTTACGACTTAACCCGTGGTAGGATAATTTGGAGAGCTAAGTAAAGTTTGTTGGAGGATAATTTATGAAGATAAGAGCATCTGTAAAGCCTATATGTGAAAAATGTAGGATTATAAAAAGAAAAGGACGGATTATGGTAATTTGTGAAACGCCAAAACATAAACAAAAACAAGGATAAGATGGAGGTGGATATTTAAAATGGCTAGAATTTCTGGGGTAGATATACCTAAGGATAAGAGAGTTGAAGTGAGTTTAACTTATATTTATGGTATAGGATTATCTACATCTAAAAGGATTTTAAAGGAAACAGATATAAATCCTAATATAAGAGTTAAAGATTTAACTGAAGAACAGGTGAATTTAATAAGAGATTTTATTAATAAAAACCTTAGAGTAGAAGGAGATTTAAGAAGAGATATAGTATTGAATATAAAAAGATTGATAGAGATAGGATGTTATAGAGGGATAAGACATAGAAAAAGGTTGCCTTTAAGAGGTCAAAGAACCAAAACAAATGCAAGAACTATTAAAGGGCCAAGAAAAACTATAGCGAATAAAAAGAAGTAGGGAGGTAAGTTAGCTAAATGGCAATGCAAAAATCTAAAAAAGTTAATAGGCGTAAGAAAGATAGGAAAAATATAGATAGGGGATCTGCACATATAAAATCAACTTTTAATAATTCAATTGTTACTTTAACTGATGTCAATGGTAATACTTTATCTTGGTCTAGCGCTGGTTCATTAGGATTTAAAGGGTCTAGAAAGAGTACACCTTATGCTGCACAAATGGCAGCTGAAACTGCAGCTGTTACTGCTATGGAACATGGACTTAAGAGTGTAGAAGTATATGTTAAAGGACCTGGATCAGGAAGAGAAGCAGCTATAAGATCTTTGCAAGCAGCTGGATTAGAAATAACTTTAATAAAGGATGTGACACCTATTCCTCATAACGGGTGTAGACCGCCAAAAAGAAGAAGGGTGTAATTTGGAGGTGTGAAATGGCTAAATACAACGGCCCACAATGTAAATTGTGTAGAAGAGAAGGTATAAAATTATTTTTAAAGGGAGATAGATGTTATTCATCTAAGTGTTCTGTTGTTAAGAGACAAAGTGCTGGAGCTCCAGGTCAACATGGTAAGAATAGAAAAAAATTATCCAACTATGCACTTCAATTAAGAGAAAAACAGAAAACTAAAAAAATATATGGTTTGCTAGAAAAGCAATTTAGAATTATATATAATAGAGCAGATAAAAAACCTGGTATTACTGGCGAAAATTTAATTAGTTTACTTGAGATGAGATTAGATAATGTAGTTTTTAAATTAGGATTCGCTAATTCTAGAAGAGAAGCACGTCAATTAGTATCTCATGGTCATTTTTTAGTGAATGGTAAAAAGGTTAATATACCATCATATGTTGTTAAAATAAATGATGTTATTGAATTATTAGATAGAAGTAGATCAAGTGAAAAATTTAAGATACTAATTGAAAATAGGAAAGTAATTCCGCAATGGATTAGTGTAGAGGAAGATAAATATAAGGGTAAAGTTATGTCATTACCATCTAAAGATGATTTAAATGTGCCATTTAATGAAACTTTAATAGTAGAGTTTTATAGCAAATAATTTTTGAATCAGATGCCCTTAAAAATATATATTAAGGGAGGGGTTTATTATATATGTTTGATATTGAAACACCTAAGATTGAATGTATAGAATCTAATGAACAAGGGACATATGGGAAATATGTTATAGATCCTCTTGAAAGAGGGTATGGAACAACTCTTGGCAATTCATTAAGAAGAATTTTGCTATCATCACTACCTGGTGTAGCTACTACTTCTATAAAAATTAACGAAGTATTACATGAATTTTCTACAATTAAGGGTATAAAAGAAGATGTAACAGAAATTATTTTGAATATTAAGCAACTTGCTTTAAGGATGGAAGAAGAAGGAAGTAAAGTATTACATTTAGATATTAAGGGAAGCAAGGAAGTTACTGCTGCAGATATAATTGAAGAAGAAGGAATTGAAATTATAAATAAAGATTTACATATAGCAACACTTGAAGATGATGGGCATTTAAATATGGAGATAACTGTTAATAGAGGAAGAGGGTATGTCCCCCAAAATAAGAATAAAATAGATGGGAATATTGGATATATACCGATTGATTCTATTTATACTCCAGTGAAGAGGGTTAATTTTACTGTTGAGAATACTAGAGTGGGGCAAGTTACTGATTATGATAAATTAACTATAGAAGTATGGACTAATGGTTCTATAAAAGTAGATGAGGCAATAAGTTATTCGGCTAAAATATTAATTGAACATTTTAAATTATTTTTAGGTTTAACTAAAGAGGCAAATGAAGTTGTTGTAATGGTACAAAAAGAAGAAGATAAAAAAGAGAAAGTACTTGAGATGACTATTGAAGAGTTAGATTTTTCTGTTAGGAGTTATAACTGTTTAAAGAGGGCAGGTATAAATACAGTACAAGAACTTGCACAAAAATCTTTAGAAGATATGATGAAAGTTAGAAATTTAGGCAAGAAATCTTTAGAAGAAGTTGAAAAGAAACTTAAGGATTTGGGATTAAGTTTAAAACAAAGTGATGAATAATAGGAGGTGTTAAGATGGCTTGGCAAAGAAAATTAGGGAGGTCAACAGATCAAAGGATTGCAATGATAAAAAATTTAGTTACTAGTTTTCTGAAGCACGGTAAGATAACTACTACACTTACTAGAGCTAAGGAAACTCAGAGTTTAGCTGAAAAAATGATAACTCTTGCTAAAAGAGGAGATCTGCATGCAAAAAGACAGGTTCTTTCTTTTGTTAAAGAGCAGAAAGTTGTTGCTAGTTTATTTTCAGATGTTGCACCTAAGTATCAGGAGAGAAATGGTGGGTATACTAGAATAATAAAACTTGGATCAAGAAAAGGTGATGGATCAGAAATGGTTATCTTGGAGTTTGTATAATATCTTTTATTGAGGAATTAGGAATAATGTCTTAATTTCTCTTTTTTTTTATGGGAATTTTGTTATAATTTACATATCAATTTGGAAAAGGTGTTTTTATGGATAATTGTATAAGTATTAAGAATGTTTCATTTAAATATGATGAGTTAAATGATTTTATATTGAGGGATGTAAATATTAATATAAAAAAGGGAGAATTTGTATGTATTATGGGTGGAAATGGTTCAGGAAAATCAACATTGTCTAAATTAATCAATGGTATTTATGAGTTAAAGTATGGAGATATATATGTTGATTCGCTTAGTGTTAAGGATAGAAAGAATATTTTAGATATTAGGAAAAAAGTATCTATAGTTTTTCAGAATCCGGATAATCAGATTGTTTCAACTATAGTTATGGATGATGTTGTATTCGGTCTTGAAAATATATTAAGAGATAGAAAAAAGATGGAAAGAAGAGCTAATGATGCCTTATATAAAGTGAATATGTTTGACTATAGAAATTATAATACAAATATGCTATCTGGTGGTCAGAAACAGAGAGTATCCATCTCAGGTGTTTTGTCTATGAAGCCTGATTATATTATTTTTGATGAATCTACCTCTATGTTGGATCCTTTTGGAAAAAAGGAGGTATTAAATATATTAACAGATTTGAATAAAAATTACGGTATAACAGTGATATTAATAACACATTTTGTTGATGAGTGTTTGGCATGTGATAGAGGTATAATTTTAACAGATGGGGTTATTAAGTATGACGGTGATCCAAGGAATATTTTATCCAATGAAGATTTTTTAGTTAAGAATAATCTTACCACTACATATTCATGCAGAATTTCAAATACTTTAATGAAATATGGACTCCATAATAATAAAGATATATTTGAGTTAGAGGAGCTTGTGAATTTATTATGTCAATTGAATTTAAGGATGTAGGATATACATATTTCAAGAGAACCCCTTTTGAAAAAAAGGTTTTACATGATATTAATTTTAAAATTGATACGGGAAATTTTATTTCTATTATTGGTCATACTGGTAGTGGTAAGTCTACATTGATTCAACTTATGAATCTTTTACTCAGTGGATTTGAAGGGGATATAATTATAGATTCATTGAATGTAAAGAATAAGAAAGTAAATAAAGCAGAGATTAGGAAAAAGTTTGGATTTTCTTTTCAGTATCCAGAATATCAATTTTTTGAAGATACAATATATAAGGATATTGCTTTTTCATTAAAAATTAGGGGAGAAAATGAAGAGTTAATTGAAAACAAGATAAGAAGAGCTATGGATATGGTATGCCTTAATTTTGATAAATATAAAGATAAAAATCCATTTGATATAAGTGGAGGTGAGAAGAGAAAATTATCTTTAGCATCTATACTTGTATTAGACCCAAGTTATATAATTTTAGATGAACCTACTGTTGGTCTTGATCCTAAGAGTTGTGAAGAAGTTGAATTAATTATTAAGAATTTAAATAAACAGTTTAATAAAACAATCATAATGGTTACACATATTATGGATTTGGTTTTTGGTATGTCTGATAAAGTTATGTTATTAGATAATGGAAAGATTGTGAGATTTGATTATCCATATGATATTTTTACTGATGAAAATTTATGTAATAAGTATCATATTGAGAAGCCATATTTAGTGAAGTTGTTTTTAGAATTGAGGAAAAATGGAATCGATATTAAGGAATGTCCAAGAGATATAGAGAATATGGAGAAGTTAATTTATAATTATTTATATAAAAGGAGTAAATAATGATTGAAAGCATTATAATTGGACAATATTTAAAGATTGATTCATTTATACATAGGTTAGATCCTAGGGTTAAGATAATATTAAATATTGTTTATATTATTGGTATTTTTTTTATTGATAGTGTATTTAAGTATTTATTTTATTTAATTATGATATTTTTAATTACATTGGGTGCAAGGATTAAATTTTATTATATTTTAAATTCCATAAAAGTAGTAAGTTTGTTTATAATATTTGCTGCATTTTTTAATGTATTTTTTATTAGAGAAGGAAATTTGATTTTTAAATTAGGTTTTTTGAGTATATATGATAAAGCAATAGAAACTTCAATATTTATAAGTCTTAGAGTAATATTTTTGATATTAGGATCTACTATTTTGACATTAACAACATCACCAGTTGAATTAACTGATGGATTTGAATCTATGATGTATCCTTTGCGAAAGTTAAATGTTCCGGTTGGCGAAATTTCTCTAATGGTAAGCATTTCATTAAGATTTATACCTATACTTTTAAATGAAACAGATAAGATTATTAAGGCTCAAAAATCGAGAGGTGTTGATTTTGAAAAGGGTGGTATTATAAGTAGAGTTAAAAATATAGTACCAATTTTAATACCATTATTTATAAACTCATTTAGGAGAGCTGATGAATTAGCTATAGCTATGGAATCTAGGTGTTATAATGGAAGTGAAGATAGATTTAAATTTAAAGTTTTAAAATTTAATATTAGAGATTATCTAAGTTTAATTTTGTTTATATTATTTGTTATTTTGATTTATTTTTTATAGGTGATATAAAATTGAATATTTGTTTTAAAATATGTTATTTAGGATCAAATTATCATGGATTCCAAAAACAGAAGGAAAAAATAAGTATACAGGGTGTTATAGAGGATGTTTTTTACAAAATATTTAAAATAAAAGTAAATATTATAGGATGTAGTAGAACTGATGCTGGTGTTCATGCTAAAGAATTTTATTTTAATATTCATTTAGATAATTTTAGAGTGTCATGTGTAAATATAAAGAATGCATTAAATACTTATTTACCTTATGATATAAGAATTTTAGATGTATTTTATGTGGATGAAAAGTTTCATTCGAGATATGATGCCTTGAAAAAAGAATATGAATATAAGATATTTAACGGAGATGTTATGGATCCTTTTAAATATCAATATTATATGCATTTTAGATATGAATTAGATTTTAATTCTATGTATAAGGCATGTAAGTATTTTGAAGGTGAACATGATTTTAGGGCATTTATGAGTAGTAATTCTTCAATAAAAAATACGATTAGAATAATTTTTAAAAGTAGTATTTATAAGGAAGATAATATTATAATTTACAATATTTTAGGAAATGGTTTTTTATATAATATGGTTAGAATAATTGTAGGTACTTTGATAATGGTAGGTCAGGGTAAAATTGAGTCTCAAGATATTCAACATATAATAAAATCTAGGAATAGGAATAAAGCAGGTTTTGTTAGCGAAGCAAAGGGTTTATGCTTAAAAAAAGTTTTTTATGAGAATTGACATAGAAATTAAATTTTATTATAATAGCAATGTTATGTATTAAGTTGAAAAATAAATCCACTGCCCCGGATTTTTATAAATAAGAAGTATCACTTTTGTTAGGAGGATATTATGAAGTCACATTTACCAAAAGAGAATGATATTCAGAAACAATGGTATGTAGTTGATGTAGAAGGAATGGTTTTAGGAAGAGCAGCAAGTCAAATAGCTTCTATATTAAGAGGTAAGCACAAGCCAGAGTTTACACCTAATATGGATTTAGGAGATTTTGTAATAGTATTGAATGCAGATAAAATTGTTTTAACTGGTAAAAAACTTAGTCAAAAGATGTATAGTTACCATACAGGCTATCCAGGTGGACGTAAGGAGATTTCGTACAATAAGCTTTTAGATAAAAAACCTGAGTTTTTATTTTATGAGGCTGTGAGAAGGATGTTACCAAGTGGTCCTCTTGCAAGACGTCAAATTAAGAAACTTAAGATATATAAGGGAAATGAGCATAATCACCAAGCTCAGAATCCAGTAAAGTTGGAATTGAAGTATTAATTTGAGAGGAGGATTAGTAGATGAGTAAAATTCAGTATATGGGAACAGGAAGAAGAAAGAAATCTGTTGCTAGAGTGTTTTTAGTTCCTGGGAGTGGTAATGTTATAATAAATAAGAGAAATATAGACGATTACTTTGGATTAGATACTTTAAAGTATATAGTTAATCAACCACTTGTTTTAACAAATACTATGTCGAGTTATGATGTCAAGGTGAATGTTCATGGCGGAGGTCTTACAGGTCAAGCAGGAGCTATAAGGCATGGAATCTCGAGAGCTTTAATTAAGGTTGATGATAATTTAAGATCAATTCTTAAAAAAGAAGGATTTTTAACAAGAGATCCAAGAATGAAGGAAAGAAAGAAATATGGATTGAAGAAGGCTAGAAGAGCTCCTCAATTTTCTAAGAGATAATATAAGTTTTATTAAAAATAAAGTCCGAACAAATTTTGTTCGGACTTTATTTTAGTTTACATAAAAATAATTAAAAATGTTAATTATAAAAACTGAGATTAGATTGTGTAGGAGAGTTTTTAAAAATGAAAATATATAATTTATGTAAAGTTTTTTTGATATGTATTTTTATATTTACATGCCTTTCCTTTAATGTAAAAGCACAAATATATAATACAGGAAAAGTTATATTAATAGATCCTGGTCATGGTGGAATGGATGGCGGAGCTGTTTCTAGAAATAATACTTTAGAAAAAGATTTAAATTTAGAGATGTCTATTAAGTTGAAGGAGATATTAGAAAATAAAGGATATAAGGTATTTATGACAAGAGAAAACGATGTTTCTTTATCAAGTGGTGGAAGTGTTAAACAGCAGAAAAGAGATGATTTAAATAAGAGATGTATTATGAAAAGAGAGGTTGCTTGTGATGTTTTTATAAGTATTCATATGAATAAGTTTCCAGATGCTTCTGCTAAAGGTTCCCAAGTATGGTATCCATTTTATAGCGAGAAGAGTAAAAAGTTAGCTGAAAATATGCACAAACAATTTAAGAATACTTTGAATCAACAACATAATAGACAACCAAAAGGTGTTAAAAATGATTATGTAATCTTAAGGGATGGCTATGATGGTGCATCCGTTATAGTTGAATGTGGATTTATCTCTAATGATGAGGAAGAGCGTAAATTGAAGGATGAATCATACCAATATGAATTTTGTAATTCTTTAGGAATGGCTATTGATGATTACTTTAATGGGAGGTAATGAATATTGATATTTAATTTTAAAGGTAAGATACAATCAAGTATATTTATTGACAATTTGCTTGCAAAATCTGAAGGTAATATTGTGATAATTAGACCTATTTATTATAAGGAAGTTAAAAAAGCAGAGGTGTCTCTTTCTATTTTAAATTTGATTATTGATAAGCTTGAGTCATTATATGGAGATTATATGACTTTTAAAATGATTATGAGTGATGAAGAAGGACCTATAATATTTGTTGTTATAAATAAAGATTCCTTTAGTTTAAAGCATGATATGTCTGTATTTGAGGATGAAGATGACTTAGGAATGCTGGGAGTTTATATGGTATATGATAAAATAGAGAATAGATTTATAAAAAGAAGTGAGTCTAATTCAGATTATAGGATTTGTCCTATATGTCGTAACGAAGAATATATTAATTGTGATATAAATAAAAAACATAATAGAGAGCAAATAATAAAATTTTTAAGTAGTAAGTATTCAGAACTTAGGAAATATTTTTTTTCAGTAGTATAGAGATAAATATTTGTCATAATTGTGCTTGAATATATTTGGGAAAAGTTTTACACTTATTATTGTAAAAATAGTTATTGTATATTTATTACTTTAGTATATTTATTATAAATGAAAATGAATTATAATTATATAATTTTAAAAGTAATTTATTGTTTTTTTTATGTATTTTATGGGAGGAATTCTTTATTATGATGAAGGGAATTGCGGCTTCTAAGGGGTATGCTATAGGAAAAGCATTTATAAAGAAAGATATAAAGATAGAAATTAATAAATCAAAAATTGATGATGTAGAAAGTGAAATAAAAAAATTAAATGTTTCTTTAGATAAAACTAGAGAACAATTGGAGACCTTAAGAAAGATGACTGAAATTGAAGTAGGAAAGGAGGAATCTTTAGTATTTGAAAGTCATCAGATGATACTTGATGATCCTGAATTTATAGATAAGGCTAAGGATATTATAAAGAGTAAAGCTATAACAGCAGATTATGCTATAGATGAGGTTAGAAATGAGTTAGTATCAATAATGTCAAGTATTGATGATGAATATATGAGAGAGCGTGCTACAGATATTAAAGATGTTGGAGATAGGATAATAAGAAATTTATTAGGTATTAGTAATGATGTAAGTATTAATGAATATAACACTATAGTTGTTGCACATGATTTAACACCGTCTGATACAGCACAATTGGATAAATCAAAAGTATGTGCTTTTTTAACCAATATTGGAGGGAGGACTTCACATTCTGCTATAATGGCAAGAACTATGGAAATACCTGCAATTGTTGGGATGGGTAATATAACTGAAATTGTCAAATCTGGAGATGAAATTTTAGTTGATGGTATCAACGGAGTTGTAATTTTAAACCCAAGTGATAGTGAAATTAATGAATTTAAATCTAAGATAAAGATGTATGAAGAAGAGAAAGAGAGATTAAAGGAATTAAAAGATATTAAAATTTATGATTTTAATAAGAGGCATATTGAGATATGTGGGAATATTGGATCTGTTAAAGATATAGATCAGGTAATTGAAAATGGAGCTGATGGTGTAGGTTTATTTAGAACTGAATTTTTATATATGGATAGAAATTCTATGCCATCTGAAGAAGAACAATTTAATTCTTATAAAGAAGTTCTTGATAAAATGAATGGTAAGCCTGTTGTTATAAGAACATTGGATATAGGTGGAGATAAGAAATTAAGTTATTTAAATGTTGGAGAAGAGATGAATCCATTTTTAGGATATAGAGCGATAAGACTTTGTTTAGATAGAGTTGATATATTTAAGGTACAGTTGAGAGCTCTTTTACGTGCATCTATTTATGGTAATCTTAAGATCATGTTTCCTATGATTTCATGTATTGAGGAGTTTACACAGTGTAAGAAAATTTTAGAAGAATGTAGAAGTGAACTTATTAATGAGGGATATGATGTAAGTGATTCTATTGAAGTTGGGATTATGGTTGAGATACCTTCTACAGCAGTTTCTGCCAGAGAATTTGCAAAAGAAGTTGATTTTTTTTCCATTGGTACAAATGATTTAATTCAATATACACTTGCATGTGATAGGATGAATGAAAAAGTATCATATTTATATAATCCAATGAATCCATCGGTACTGTCTCTTATAAAAATGACTATAGACGGAGCACATGCTGAAGGAAAATGGGTAGGAATGTGTGGGGAAATGGCAGGAGATGAGGAGGCTATTCCGAAATTATTAGAATATGGATTAGATGAATTTTCTATGTCTGCAACATCTATTCTGCCAGCAAAAAAGCAAATATTAGAAATATTAAATAAGAAATAATTTATATATTATTTTTATGGGGGCGATTTTAATTGTAACTATAGTTAAAAATGTGGAAATATATTCTCCAGATAATATTGGGAAAAAAGATGTTGTTATTTTATTTAATAAAATAGAGGGTATATATGATGAATTTAAGTATGGTAATTGTTTTACTGAATATGAAATAATTGATGGTACTGGATTAATTATGTTCCCAGGACTTATAGATTCACATGTTCATATATCAGGAGGTGGAGGAGAATCTGGATTTAAGAGTAGGACTCCTGAGATTAATTTTTTTGACCTAATATCTGGTGGTATTACAACAGTTGTTGGATGTTTAGGTACGGATAGTATATGTAGAAATATGAATAATTTACTTGCTAAAGCATATGGACTTGAGGAAGAAGGAATAAGCTCATATATCTATACAGGATCTTATGAAATACCAGTTAAGACTATAACAAATAGCATAAAGAGTGATTTAATGCTAATTCCTAAAGTAATTGGAGTTGGAGAAATTGCTTTATCTGATTATAGATCTTCTAAACCAAGTTTTGAAGAATTTATTAAGGTTATTTATGATGCAAGAGTTGGAGGATTGTTGGCAAATAAAAAAGGTATTGTCCACATACATATAGGAGATTCTGAAGATGGTTTAAAATATTTATTTGAATTGTGTATGAATAAGGATATATCTTTGGATCAGATTATACCAACACATGTTAATAGGAATAAAAAACTTTTAAATAGTGCGATTGAATATGGAATAAAAGGTGGATACTTTGATTTAACTAGTAGTTATGTTAGAGGAATAAAAGAAGAAGAAGAATTAAGAGTTAGTAATATATTGCCAAATATTATATCTGATGGAGTAGCAATATCTCATATTACTTGTTCTTCAGATGCTCAAGGTAGTCTTCCTATTATTGGTGATGATGGAAAGTTTGCTGGTATCGGAATAGGAAAACCAAAATCTCTTTACAATGAAATTAAAGAATTATTAATTAGCAATTCTTTGCCGAAAAGTGATATAATATCTATTGTAACTAAAAATGTGGCTAATATTTTAGGATTACATTATAAAGGTGAAATAAAGAGATATAATGATGCGGATTTTATACTTGTAGATAATAAAGATTATGAGTTAAAATACGTGTTTTCAAATGGTAAAAAGATGATGGAGGAAGGTAAAATATTAGCTAAGGAAACTTTTATTAAGGAGTAAAAAAATATGATTCAGGTTAATGATACAAATTTTAAAACAGAAGTTTTAGAGCATAAAGGGATTGTTTTGATAGATTTTTATGCAGATTGGTGTGGTCCTTGTAAAAATTTTGCGCCTATATTTGAAGAGTTCTCTAAAGAAGTTAGCGACGTAAAATGTGTTAAAATGAATGTTGATGAGAGTACAAGTGCTAGAACATATAGGGTTATGAGTATACCAACTGTTATCTTATTTAAGAATGGGGAGGTATGTGATAGGTTTATTGGTGCTATGCAAAAGAAAGACTTAGTTGATTTTGTTAATAAGAATAGATAATAAAAGAGATGCTTAAATAGCATCTCTTTTATTATCTATATTCTACTAAAATATTATCAATATATGAAGATATTTTATTTATTAAATTTTTAATAGTATATTTATTTTCATTGAATGAATCCATATCATATATGTTATTATGAACTAAGAAATTTAGATGGAGAGTACTTTCATTTAAGAAGTCATTATTATATTCTCCTTCAAAATTTTTTACTATATCTACGGATAATGTTATAATATCTAATATATTATTTAAATCATATTTTATCTCATCTATATTTGTAATATTGAATATGCGATTTAAATTTTCTTCTTGCATATATATTTTACTTAAGTTGCAAAATGATATATTAGATTTTAAAAAATTCTGTTCTATTTCTGAATTAACAATATAGTACGGATAATTTATAATATTATACAATAATTCTTTTATATTAGATTTTTGTTTGGTTATATTAAAATATAGATCTGAATTTTTCACATCATTTATTTCCAGACCTCTCTTTAAAATTGCATTATAATTATTATATAATTTTACTAAGATTTCACTCATTTCTTCCTTTTGGTTTCTTTTGATGTGTTTGTTTTCAGTATTAAACATATTTAATGGAGTAATTATTTGTTTTTCATTAGTATCATCATATATAGGTAGGGCTTGTGTGTTTATGAAAGGAAGAATTATTGTCATTGTACCTAACGATAAACTTAATGCTATAAATTTTAAATTGTTCATAAATACCTCCGAAAAATTTAAAGGTATAGTAAATCGTTTTTATTTTGTACAAAAATTTTGAAAATTATTAGTTTATTTATATAAGTAAGTTGAGATACTTAATTTAGAATCTATTTTATGCTTTAAGGTGTTATATTGGTTTAAAAGTTTTGAATATATATAATCTGTCTGTTCATATATTTTACCTATAAATTCTTTAGTCAATTCTTCTTTTTTTGATAAATTTTCATTTTTAATACAGTATTTTAATTTTGTATTATATTCATTGTATGTTTCTAAGATTTCCTCCATTTGATGGTATAAATTGAGTCCATCTTGTGGAATAGGTAATTTCGACAAAGATATTTTAAGATTATCATTTACAGTTAGATTTTTTTCTAACTTATTAATAATTAGCTGATAATCATATTTATTTTCTCTAGCCTGATTTAGTTTTTCCTCTATGTTTTCCATAAGTGGGAGAAAATCATACAGTATAGAATTGAGTTTATTTATAAAATTATGTAAGTTTACATTTGATATGGAGTTTATTTTTTCTGTATAAAAATTATTTTCATATGCAGTTTGTACATTTGTGATTGTTTCAATTATTTCATTTAATAAATTTGAATTTGCGGGTAAAGATTTCAGACTAGATAATATATCGTCAAAATAGTTTTTTAAGGAAACTATATTTTCATTTATAGTGTTTTTGTCATTTTTGAGGTTTTGTAATTGTTTAATATATAATTCAGAGGAATGTATTAGGTGATTAAATGTTTCTATCTCATTTAATTTCATAGATGTATTTAAATTTTTTTTAGATTTTTGCATTATATTTATGTTATCAAGAGATTTATTTATGTTTTCCTCGGAATTTATATCATTATCTAAAATTTTATATGTGCTATTTAGATATGATATATAGGAATCTAATTTATATTTATGGTTATGTTCTTTCTTTATAATTAAGTATGTTATAAAACAACATATACTAAAAAAAATAACAAATAGGAATATGGATATAAATTTAAATAGAGTTTTTTTTATATACAAAATTTTCTCCCCTTTTAAAATTAGTTAGTTTATTATATTATTTATTTAGTTAATAAATTCTTAAAAAAGAAAAAAGAGGTAAATAATTGGGTTTTTTAAATATAGTTTTTAATACTATAAAAAATATTAATCTATTTGATTTAATAGATATATCTATAGTAGCATATGCTTTATATAAGGTTTACATGTTAATAAAAGAAACAAGAGCGGAACAATTGTTAAAGGGTATTTTATTTATGTTATTTCTTATGCCTATTAGTTATCTTTTAAATTTAACTATGGTATATTCAATATTAAAAAATACTTTAACTATAGGAGTTTTGACAATTGTTATATTGTTTCAACCAGAGATAAGAAAGGCTTTAGAACATTTAGGCAGGAGTGCATTTTCAGATAGAAATAGATATAATAAAAATTATGAGTATATTAAAAATGATTTTATAGTGGAAATATGTAAAGCTATTGCGAACATGTCTAATAAAAATATTGGAGCATTGATTGTAATCGAGAGAAATACAAAACTTGGAGATATTATAGAGAGTGGTACAACGATTAATTCGAAGGTAAAATCTGAGTTAATAGAGACTATATTTTTTCCTAATAGTCCTCTTCATGATGGAGCTATAGTTATAAAGGGTGGTTTAATTGAGGCGGCTGGTTGTTTCCTTCCGTTGAGTTATCAAAATATAGATAAGAGTTTGGGGACACGTCATAGGGCTGCTCTTGGTATATCCGAGGTAAGTGATTCTGCTGTTATTGTGGTATCAGAAGAAACAGGAATTATATCTTTATTCGTAAATGGTAAGATAACTAGAAATTATGATTTTGAAAAGTTAAATTCTTTACTAAATAGGATGTTTGAGTATAATAGCTTAAAAACATCATCATTTAAAGGTAGGGTAAAAGGTTGGATAAGGGGAAAAGTAAAAAACAAACACAAGGAATAATTGTGAAGATATTATGTTTTGTAATTTCATTTATACTTTGGGTATATATAGTTATCTCTTTGAATCCTGTATTAACTACTAAAGTTTATAACATACCTGTTAATGTTATAAATAGTTTGAGTCTTAAGAAAAATGGATTGATTGTTTTACCTAATCAAAAATTTACGGTTAATTTGAGTGTAGAAGGTAAGGCAAATGATATTTATAATTTGAAACCTGATAATTTTGAGATATTTTTAGACTTAAGCTTATATGATCTTCAAAAGGGTGAAAATATAGTTAGGGGATATATAAGGAGTATTCCTCCAAATATATCTATAACAAAGCCTAATGATTTGGATATTAAAGTTCAAATAGATGAATTTGTTGAGAAAAGAGTATCTATAGATAAAGTAATTGATAATGTTAATATAGATGGATTTTATTCTTTTGAACCTGTAATAACTCCTGAATATGTTATAGTATCGGGAGCATCTAAATATGTAAATGAAGTAGATAAAGCAGTTGTTAACGCAAGTTTTACCGATTTAAAACAGGATATATATCAGAGTTTAAAGGTTAAATTTTTAAATAAAGATGGTAAGGAAATAAATGAGTTTTTAGATATATATCCAGATGTTGTAGAGATGTATATTATGGTTAGGGCTATGAAAGAAGTAGAAATTGATGTACCATTTATTAATAATTTACCAGAAGGGTTGAAACTAGAAAGTGTTGAAGTTATTCCTAAGGTAATAAAAATAATAGGTATAGAGGATGTTATATCAAATATATATAAAATTTCATCTGAGAGTGTAAATTTGTCAGAAATAACTGAAAACTCCATAATAGAAGTACCTTTTAAGATAGCAAGTGGTATAGAAACTATTGATAATAAAAATTCTGTAGTTATAAAAGTTAAGGTTAGTAAAATTGATCAGTAGAATTAAATTTTAATGTTAGAATGGAGGTGATAATTATTTATAAAGTATTATTTAGGGAAGATAGGTGTAAAGGATGTAGATTATGTGAGACATTTTGTCCTAAAGGGATAATAAGTATGTCAGATAATTTAAATATAATAGGATATAATTTTGCTAGGATAACTTTAGATAATCAAAAAAAATGTATAGGATGTGGATCTTGTTTTAGGATATGTCCAGATTCAGTAATAACTATAATTAATAATGAGGGGTAATAATATTGAGAATTTTATGTAAAGGATGTGAAGCTTTAGGGAAGGCTACTATAAGAGCTGGATGTAATGCGTTTTTTGGATATCCTATAACTCCGCAGACAGAGCTAGTTGCATATTTATCAAAAAAAATGCCGGAACATAATAGGCTAATTATTCAAGCTGAGAGTGAAATTTCTGCGATTAATATGGTTTATGGAGCAGCAGCAGCAGGATTTAGGGTTATGACTTCAACAGCTAGTCCTGGAATGAGTTTAAAAGCGGAAGGTATATCTTATATAGTTGGATCTGAACTTCCATGCGTTATAGTTAATGTGTGCCGTGTTGGACCAGGACTAGGAGGAATACAACCTTCTCAACAGGACTATTTTTTTATGACTAAAGGATTGGGGCATGGAGGAGTTAGAGCCATTGTTTTAGCGCCAAACAGTGTTCAAGAAATATATGATTTAACGATAGAGGCGTTTGATTTAGCTGATAAATATAGAAATCCAGTAATTATATTTTTAGATGGTACTCTCGGACAAGTTATGGAGTCATTAGATATAGAGGATGAATATGAAGATAGGGTGCATACGTTAAGTGATATAATAAGCTTAAAGCCATGGAGTTCAAATGGTAAATTACATAGGAAGAATAGAAATATAATAAAATCATTAAATTTAGATAATGATGATTTGAAGAGGCATATGGATAATCTTAGTAATAAATATTTACAAATAAAGAAAAATGAGATTAGATATGAAAAAATTTATTTAGATAAAAAAGTAGATATTATTTTGGTATGTTTTGGCATGATTTCAAGAACATGTGAAAAAGCTGCTGAGGAATTAAAGAAGGAAAATATAGAAGTTGGTATAATTAGACCCATAACTTTATGGCCATTTCCTTATGATATTATAAAGCATATGTCTGAGAATACTAAATATGGATTTTTATGTGTTGAGATGAATTTTGGACAAATGATTGAAGATGTAATTTTATCTTCTTATGGTAATAATAAAGTTTATTCTTATGCAGAGGTTTCTGGAGATATAATAGATTATGAGAGTGTAATCAAATATGTGAAAGGTATTATTAAAGGAGAAGTTAATGAGTATAAAGTTTAAACCTTCTAAAGGAATTATAGATGTTAAGAGTCATTATTGTCCAGGATGTACTCATGGAATAATAAATAATATTATTGCTGAAGTCTTAGATGAGCTTGATATATTAGATAAATCAGTTGGGATTGCATCAGTAGGATGTTCAGTTTTTATATATGAGTATATAAATTGTGATTTTATTAGTGCGGCACATGGACGAGCACCATCAGTAGCAACTGCTGTGTCAAGGCTTTTAAAAGATAGAGTTGTATTTACTTATCAAGGGGACGGGGATTTGGCTGCTATAGGGACTTCTGAAATTATACATGCAGCTTCAAGAGGAGAAAATATAGTTGTTATATTTATAAATAATGGAACCTATGGAATGACAGGAGGGCAAATGGCACCTACGACGTTAAATGGTCAGGTTACAGAGACTACTCCTATGGGTAGAAATAAGGATCATTATGGTACTCCTATTAAGATATGTGAAATGCTTGAAACTATAGAGAGTGTTAGATATTTGGAAAGAGTTTCAACTCATAATTTAAAGGGTATTATAAATACTAAAAAGTCCATAAGTAAAGCTTTTGAGTATGTTAGAAATGGTGAAGGGTTTTGTTTAATAGAAATATTATCAACATGCCCAACTAATTGGGGAAAAAGTGCAGTAGATTCATTAAAATGGGTTGAAGAGAATATGTGTAAAGAATTTGATATTAAAATATTTAAGGAATAGAGTTGATAATATGAATTTGGAAGTTTTATTTTCTGGTTTTGGGGGACAAGGTATATTATTTATATCAAAAATGTTGTCTTATGCTGCACTTGAGAGTGGATTAAATGTTACATGGTTCCCATCCTATGGCCCAGAAATGAGAGGAGGAACAGCAAGTTGTTCTGTTGTAATGAGTGATAGAAAGATTTTATCGCCGATTGTACTTAGGCCTAAATACATGGTTGCTATGAATTATCCATCTTTTAATAAATATGAAAGTAAGGTTTTGGATAGTGGATTTATGCTTATTAACTCAGATATAGTTAAATCATATAATAGAAGATCAAGTGTTAATTATTTGGATATACCTATTCAGAGTATGGCTAAAAGTATATCAGAAAAGGTTTTTGGGAATATTGTTATGCTTGGATCTTTAATTAAGGTTATGAATAAAATATCTATGGATTCTATATTTGATGTTTTTACTAGTTATACTAATGCTAAATTTAGTATTGAAGATAATAAAAGGGCTTTGAAAATAGGATATGATTTTGTGTAAATAAGGAGTTAATTTATGGGTAAATTATTTGGTACAGATGGTATTAGAGGAATCGCAAATATTAAATTAACTGGAGAACTTGCTTATAATATTGGTAAGTGTGGAGCTAAGGTATTATCTAAAGGTGTGATAGATAATAGAAAAATAGTTGTGGGCATTGATACAAGAATTTCAAGCTCTATGATTGAGTATAGTATATGTGCAGGTATAGCATCTACTGGTATAGATGTTATAAGAGTATCGAATGTTCCTACACCAGCTATAGCTTATTTAATTCAAAAATTTAAGTTGCTTGGTGGTGTTATGATTTCTGCATCACATAATCCATATGAGTATAATGGAATAAAGTTTTTTGATAGTAATGGTGTAAAACTTAATGATGATTTAGAAAATGAAATTGAGAATTTGTATTTTAATTTATTAAATGTTAGCAATATGGATGGTTTTGATGATATTGGTAAAATTGAATTTTCTAGTGAAATGATTACCGATTACATTGATTTTTTGTTGAGTAATTTGGGAAAAAATGATTTAAGTGGGTTGAAAATTGGTGTAGATTGTGCTAATGGTGCAGCTTATTCTATTGCAAGAAGAGTATTTGAGGCTACAGGTGCTGAGTTTTTGATTATAAACGATTATCCTAATGGGGTTAATATTAATAATAAATGTGGATCTACATATATGGATGAGATATCTAAATTTGTTGTTGAAAATAATTGCGATTTAGGATTTGCATATGATGGAGATGCAGATAGATGCTTAGCTGTTGATCATGAGGGTAATATAATAAATGGTGATCATATAATGGGTTTAATTGCTATTTATTTTAAGGAACAAGGAATTTTAAATAAGAATACAATAGTCGTAACAGTTATGAGTAATTTGGGACTTTATAAATCTTTAGATAAGTTTGATATATCTATATCTACAGTAGGTGTTGGAGATAAGTATGTTTTTCAAAACATGAATGAGAATGATTATGTAGTTGGAGGAGAGCAATCTGGGCACATAATACTTTTTGATAATAAAACAGGTGATGGAATTTTAACATCTTTAATAATAAGCAAGATAGTTAAGGAAAAAGGAAAGAGTTTAAAAGATTTATGTTCAGTTATAAAGGAATTTCCACAATTATTAGTTAATATAGAGGTTGATGAATTTAATAAAAGGATATATAAAGAGGATAAAGAAGTTAATGACTTGATAAATAGATATGAGAATGAGCTTTCAGGGAATGGTAGAATTTTAGTTAGAGAATCCGGAACAGAGAATTTAATTAGGATCATGGCTGAAGGTGAAGATATGGATATGATTAAAAATATTGTTGATGATATTGTAGGGGCTATTAATCTTAAATTAAAGAGTGTGTAGTATTTTTATACTACACACTCTTTAGTATGAATTCATTTATTGCAAAGGCAATACCATTATCGTCGTTACTTTTTGTTACATATGTTGCCATATTTTTTATATGTTGTTCACTGTTTGAAGGGACAACAGATATATGTGCAAAATTAATCATTTCTATATCGTTAAAGTTATCACCAAATACAATAATTTCATTTTTATCGATGTCTAATATTTTACATAAATTATGGAGTGCAGTTCCTTTATTTACACCTGGAGGCATTATATCGAGTAATTTTTCATCTGATGATACAATAGATAAATTTTTAAATTTTTTATTTAATTGAGATTCTATATTTAAAAGTTTTTCTCTATTATCTATGTGTGTTAGTGATTTTAAAAATGATAGATTAGAATAGTTTTGTATATCTTTATGTATTATTTCAACTTCAAATTTATCTTTTAGATCCGATGATAGATTTAGTTTTTCTAGTAATTTTAATCTTGGATTATTGGGCGTACTTAATATAGCAGTTTCAGTATATAACATAAAGTTTAGATTATTTAAATTATAGAAGTCTACTAAATTTTTAACAATATTGAAATCTAAAGATTTTTTATAAAGTATATTATTAGATAAATCACGTATGAGAGATCCATTACAAGATATTATAGGTAAGTTGGATTTTATTTGTTTTTGATACTTTCTAGCGAGGATGTCTATTCTTCCAGTTGCTATTGTGTATTGTATATTTTTATTTTTTAGTTTTTGCAAAGCTTGTAGTGTTTCCTTTGTAATTTCCTTGTTAGAATTTAAAAGTGTACCATCTAAATCAAATACGCAAAGTTTTATATTTGACATTTAAGAATCTCCTTTAATTATATAATTTAACAAAAAAATGTTTTTTTCATTGAGATATTTATAATAATATTGTATAATAATTGTTCAAATACTAAAATAATATTGAGATATTAGTATTATAATTTAAAATATTTATAAATGAAAGGAAGATAAATAATTTGACTCAAAAAAGAAGTAGAAAAGAGAAACATTCATTAGATAATAAAAAAGTTGGGATACTTAATAAAAGTCTTAATTTTATTGAGGTTGTAGGTAATAAGTTACCAGATCCAGTAACATTGTTTGTTTTATTAAGTATAATAACTGTTATTGCTTCTTATATTTTAAGTAATATGAACATTGTAGCTGAGTATGAAACATTAAAAGATGGTGTATCTGAGGCAGTTAAAGTTCAGGTAACAAATTTACTTACAAAAGAAGCTATGTCTAATTTTCTGACCAGTATAGTTACTAATTTTACAAGTTTTGCGCCCTTAGGTGTCGTGTTGGTTTCTATGCTCGGAGTTGGAGTGGCTGAAGGAACTGGTTTAATAGATGCTTTAATAAAGAAACTTATATTAAGCACTCCAAAAAGATTGATAACAATTGTTGTTGTGTTTTTAGGAGTTTTGTCTAATGTAGCTTCTGATGCCGGATATGTTGTGTTAGTTCCACTAGGTGCTATAATATTTAAGAGTTTTGGTAGAAATCCTATAGCCGGTATTGCTGCTGCTTTTGCTGGTGTTTCTGGGGGATTTTCAGCAAATCTTCTTATAGGAACTATAGATCCATTATTAAGTGGACTTAGTCAATCAGCAGCAAATATAATAGATCCATCATATATGGTAAATCCAACAAGTAATTATTATTTTATGGTAGTTTCTACTTTTTTAATAACTATAGTTGGAACACTTATAACCGAATATGTAATAATTCCAAGACTTGAAAAAAATCAAAATCCTGATAATTTAGTTGAGCAAGTTGAAGTTCAAGATGAGAATTCATTTAAGTTTACTAAAAGTGAAAAAAAAGGTCTTTTATATGCAGGAATTTCTTTATTGGTATTTTGTATCATAATTGGAATAGGACTTTTGCCTGGTGGGATGCTTAGGAATCCAGAGACAGGTTCAATAATTAATAAATCACCATTTATTAGTGGTATTGTTGTTATACTTGCGCTGTTATTTTTAATTCCTGGAGTGTTTTTTGGGATTGGATCAGGGAAAATTAAGAAAGATAGTGATATCATCAATGCTATGTCAAAATCTATGTCATCTATGGGGTCATATTTGGTATTGTCATTCTTTGCAGCACAGTTTATAAATTTATTTGAGAAAAGTAAGATTGCTACAATAATTGCAGTAGATGGAGCTGAAATTCTAGAGAATATAGGGTTTGTAGGAATACCGCTCATAATAGGATTTATAATTATAACTGGTTTTATAAATTTATTTATAGGAAGTGCATCAGCTAAGTGGGCCATAATAGCTCCTGTGTTTGTTCCATTATTTATGAGGCTAGGTTATAGTCCAGAGTTTACTCAGATGGCATACAGAATAGGTGATTCAACTACAAATATAATAACTCCACTGCTTCCATATTTCCCAATAATTGCAATGCTTGTTAAGAAATATGATAAAAAAAGTGGAATAGGTACATTAATATCATTAATGTTGCCATATTCGATAGCTTTATTAGTAAGTTGGATCATATTATTAGTATTATGGATGGTTTTAAAATTACCTTTGGGACCAGAAGCGTTTATATTTTTAAAATAATTTCTAGATTTTAGGATAATTTAATTTTGGTTAAATTATCCTTATTTATTGAGGTGAATTATGAGGATACTTAGGAGTAGTAAGGAAATTGAGTTAGGTAATGAAGATTTTTTAGATAAGATAAAGTCGTATGATAAGTTGATAATTGATTTGGGTACAGGACAGGGAGCATTTGTATATTTTAGTGCATTGGATAATAAAAATAATTTTTATATTGGGTTAGATTCTTGTGGAAATTCTATGAAAAAGTATGCAATTAAGCAATATAAAAATAAGGTAAGTAATTTAATTTATATTATTATGAATGTTCAGAATATAGATAACTTATTATATAATATGTTTTCAGAAGTTTATATAAATTTACCTTGGGGTAGTTTACTTGAAGGTTTATTTAAGGAAGAACTAGGTATTGTACATAATATATCTAAATTATTGATAGATGGTGGAATGATTAAAATATGTTTTTCCTATAATGATAAATTTGAAAAGATGGAGATAGAAAAGAGGAATTTGCCTTTATTTAATGATGAGTATTTTAGAAATATTTTTAGACCGTTATATTATAAATATAATATAGAAATAGAAGAGATTAATTTAATATTAAAGGATGATATTCCTTTTGAGAGTAAGTGGGCTAAAGTTTTAGGTGAGAGTAATAGAAGAGAATTTTATATTATAAATGGTTATAAGAAAAGAGTGCAGTGATGCACTCTTTTTTAGTATATATTTTTGTATATTTCGTGTAATTCTTCAACAAGAGGATATCTTGGATTTGCCCCAGTACATTGATCATCGAATGCTTTGAGAGCAAGTAATTCTATTTTGCTCATATATTCTTCTTTATTTATATTACATTCAGAAATTTTTGTCGGCATTTCAAGTTCACTCATAAGCTTTTTAATAGCACTAATTAGACTATTAACACCTTCTTCTGTAGTAGAAGCTTTAAGTCCTAGAGATCTTGAAATCTCTGCATATTTTTCATGTGCAATAAACTTCTCATATTTAGGGAATGATGGAAGTTTTGTTGGTGTTTCAGAGTTAAATTTAATTACATGAGGTAAGAGTATAGCATTTGCACGTCCATGAGGTATATGGAATTCTCCTCCAAGTTTATGAGCAAGTGAGTGATTTATACCTAGAAAGGCGTTTGTAAATGCCATTCCAGCTATAGAAGAAGCGTTATGCATTTTTTCACGAGCGACTTTATCATTATTTCCATTTTTAAATGCTCTTGGTAAGTATTCAAATACTAATTGTATAGCTTTTATAGCTAAGGCATCTGTATAATCTGATGCTAATATTGAAACATATGCTTCAATTGCATGAGTTAAAACATCAAGTCCAGTGTCTGCTGTAACAGATTTTGGCAAGCTCATAACAAATTGAGGATCTATTATAGCTACATTAGGAGTTAATTCATAATCAGCTAGAGGGTATTTGATATTTTTAGTTTTATCACTAATTACTGAGAATGAAGTAACTTCTGATCCTGTTCCAGATGTTGTAGGTATTGCAACTAATTGAGCTTTATTACCAAGTTTAGGGAATTTGTAAATTCTTTTTCTAATATCAACAAATTTTAGTTTTATATCATTGAAGTTTATTTCTGGGTGTTCATAGAATAACCACATAGATTTTGCGGCATCTATTGCAGATCCTCCACCTAAAGCAATGATACAATCAGGTTTAAATCTGTTCATAGCTTTAACACCATTAAATACAGTTTCAACAGATGGATCTGGTTCAACATCAGAGAAAATTTCAATACTTACTTTATCTATTCTGTTATTTAAGTGATTTACAACTATATCTGCATATCCAAGATTGACCATTCCAGCATCAGTAATTATCATTATTTTAGATATATCAGGCATTTTTTCTAGGTATGAGGTAGAACCCCATTCGAAGAATATTTTCTTTGGTATTTTAAACCATTGCATATTAGTTTTTCTCCTTGCGACTCTCTTTAGATTGATTAAATTCTCACATGTAACATTAGATATTATCGAATTTTTACCGTAAGAACCACATCCTAATGTTAGGGATGCTCTATTTGAATTATATAAATCACCTATAGCTCCATGAGTTGATGGTGAGTTTACAACTATTCTTCCAGCTTTAACTTTTTCTGAGAACTTTTTAATAATATCTTCATTGGATGAATGAATAGCTGCAGAATGTCCAAGACCTCCAAACTCGACTATTTGGCAAGATTTTTCGATTCCTTCATCAGAGTTTTTAACAATGATATATGAGAGAATAGGACTTAATTTTTCACGTGATAGAGGAGAGTTAGGGCCTATAGAATCTATTTTTGCAATTAATATCTTTGTTTTTTCAGGAACTTCAAAACCAGCTTCTTTAGCTATCTCATTAGCTGATTTTCCGACTATATTGGCATTTAAGACACAAGAGTTTTTGTCTTCAGGAAATGCATATTTTTCGAGTTTTTTAATTTCATCTTCAGAACATAAATGGCAATTTAATTCTTTCATTAATTTTTCAAAATATTTTGAGATTTCTTCATCTACTACAGCAGTTTGTTCTGATGCACAAATCATACCATTATCAAAAGTTTTGGATATGATGATATCTGATACAGCTCTCTGAAGGTTACAAGTTTTCTCAAGATAAGCTGGAACATTTCCAGGGCCAACTCCTAAAGCAGGTTTTCCACAACTATATGCAGATTTAACCATTCCGGATCCACCTGTTGCCAAAATGAGAGCTATTTCTGGATGATTCATTAGTAAATTAGTAGCTTCGATGGATGGTTCGTTTATCCATTGAATGCAGTGTTCTGGAGCCCCAGCAGATATAGCAGCTTCATAAACTACTCTAGCAGCTTCTGAACTACATTTTTGGGCGGACGGATGGAATGCAAATATTATTGGATTTCTTGTTTTGATTGATATTATAGCTTTAAACATAGCAGTTGATGTTGGATTTGTAACTGGAGTAACCCCAGCGATAATACCAACTGGTTCAGCAACATTAAAATAATCTTTAGTTGGATCATCATTTATAATTCCAACAGTTTTAATATGTTTAATATCATGATGAATGTATTCAGTAGCAAAAAGGTTTTTAATAACCTTGTCTTCAAAAACTCCACGTTTAGTTTCTTCGATAGCTAATTTTGATAATTCTATGTTTTTATCAGCACCAGCAATACACATAGCTGATACAATTTTATCTATTTGATTTTGATTTAATTTCAAAAGTTTTTGTTCAGCTTTTTTAGCATTATTTACTAGAGAATTAATAACTAAGCTTATATTTGAAGTTTCTTTTTCTTGTATTTGATTTTTTGATTTCATTGATATTATTATCCTCCAATTCTAAATTATTAAGTAATAGATAGTAGTACTAAATAATAGCAGCAATTACTTAATTATATTACTATTTTTAATAAGAAAATATTCATATTTGTTATTAAAATAACCTATAGTGTTATTTTAATAACAAATTTATTATATCACTAATGTTTTAAAAACATCAATAGTTAATTATTGGATTAATGTTAAAAAGTGAATATATAATAAAAAATTGGTAATAATAGAATATATTTCAAAAAATCATAGGAAAAGCTACAGTCTTTAACTAGAAAAGGGGATATAATATGATAAATGGCATGTTATCAGATGAGAACATTTTATATAGTAATATTTATAGAAAAAGAGTTAATTTAGCTAGTACATTTAAGGGTAAAAATAAGATGTTTTTAGATAATATAAAGTATATTGAGTTAGTAAAATCTTTGGGATGTAATGTAACTGAAGCTTCTTTATGGTTAACGGATAATTTTTTGTATATTCAAAATAGGATTACTAATTTATTAGAGAGCAAGTATTTTAGAAATGGAAAATTTAATTGTATAAAATTAAATGATATTTATTTTCCTAGTGTTTATTTATTTTGTAACGATTTTTGTAATAATTTAAAAACTGTTTTGCGAGAGGAAGAATTTTTTAATGAATTGAACTTATATGAGAGTAAGTATAAACCGAGTTTAGATGAATTATGGAGTATACCGTTTTTTTTAAATTATGTAGTATTAGAAAAAATATTTAATTTAGCAAATGATATAAGAAAAATTGAAGAGGATTATTATAAAGGTTATAAGTTATTTAATAATGTTATTAAATATATAAACAATGGAAGGTTTAAATCAGTTTCAAATAAATTATCATATTTATTAAAAAATAATATTTCTTTATATACATTGGATTATTTTATGAAACTTGTGGAAGATAATAGAATTGATAATAATTTGATAAATAAATTTTTAGATAATATATTGAATAATGAAAAATTAACTTATGAGAAATTTAAAGAAAAAAATTTAGATAATTTGAAAGATAATAGGATTAGAATAAGTATTTATATACAGCATTTAAAAGATTTATCTGATTTTAATTGGAAACTTCAATTAGAGAAAGTTAGCTCTGTTCATAAAGAGTTTTTAAAAGATCCATCTGGGGTATATCCTAATATGGATTATGAAAGTAGAAATCATTATAGATATGTTTTGCAAAAATTGTGTAAAATAAATAAATTAAATGAATATGAAGAAGCAGTGAACATTGTGAAGTTAAGTTCTAATGGAGATACTAGTTATTCTAGGCATATTGGATATTATTTAATTGATAATGGAAGTTATAGATTTAATAAGGTTAAAAGAAATATTATAAGTAATAGAATAAATTATTTTTTATGTATATTTTCTTCAATAATATTAAGCGGAGTAGCTATATTGTATAGTTTAAATAATGTGTTTAAAAATAAGTATATTTTGTTTATTTTTAGTTTTTTTGTATTGTTAATAGTTAGTGATATATGGATTAATTTTATTAATTATATATTTTTAGCTAAAGTAGAGAAAAGATTTGTGCCTAAAATGGATTATTCTAAGAAAATACCAGATACTTCAAAGACAGTTATTGTTATTCCAGCATTATTGACTAATAAATCAGATATGGAAGATCTTGTAAAAAATTTAGAATTAGCATACATATGTAATAGAAATAATAATTTATATTTTTCTTTATTATTGGATTATACTGATACAATTTCTTATGATAAATCTGAAGATAGTATAATTTTAGAATATGTGAATAAATTAATTGAAGATTTAAATAGTAAATATAAATTTCACAATAAAAAGTTTTATATTTTCATAAGGGATAAGATTTATAATGAAAGCAATAAGGTTTATATGGGATGGGAACGTAAACGTGGCAAAATTATGGAATTTATAAAATTTCTCAAGGGTAGGGAGAGCAGTTATAAAAATAATATTTTAGATTATGAGGAACTAAAGAATGTAAAATATATAATTTCAATTGATTCTGATACTAAACTTATAAAAAATTCAGCTTTTAAGTTAATTGGAGCAATAGATCATATTTTAAATAGAGCCGTTGTTAAAAATATAAATAATAAAAATAAGGTTGTACGAGGATATGGTATAGTCCAACCTAAAGTGTCGATTTCATTTAAGAGTTCTTTAAATACTATTTATTCGAGATTATTTTGCGGTAATACGGAAACATCTTCATATAATTCAAGTGTTTCTAATATATATCATGATATTTTCTTCGAGAGTATATTTATTGGAAAGGGAATTATAGATATAGATGTTTTTGATAAGGTATTATGGGATGTTATACCTGAAAATAGAATATTAAGTCATGACTTAATAGAGGGATGTTTTTCAAGAGTTTCCTTTAGTTCTGACATTGAACTTCAAGAGTCTTTCCCATCGAATATTTTATCTAATTTCATGAGATTACACAGATGGAATAGGGGAGATTTACAATTAATACCTTATTTAATAAACGGACGAGGCATTAATAATCTTTCTAAATATAAAATATTAGATAATTTGAGGAAGATTTTATTACCTATAAGCTATTTAATTCTTATCATTGGATTGTTTTTTATAGGAGTAAGACAGAAAAATTTATATTACGGTATATTAACTTTAGGGATAATATTTCCATTTATTTTAACTATACCATCTATTAATTTGATTAAAGTATCAAGTGATAAAATATTATTTAGTTTTAATGAATTAAAAGATAGACTGATACAGAGTTTCGTAATGTTTTCGATTATACCATATCAGGCATATATAACTTTTGATGCTATGGTTAGGGTTTTTGTTAGACTTATTTTTACAAAGAAAAATTTATTGGAGTGGAAATCATTTAGTGAGGTTGAGAAAGAAACTAATAATTTATTGTTAAATTATTTAATATTCATGTTTCCAGCTTTAATTTTAGGATCATTATTTTTAGGATTAAGTATTTATTATAAATTATATGAGATGATTATTCCATCGTTTATATTTGTACTATCCCCATTTATTGCATATGGATTATCTCAGGAGTATAGGATAAGAAAGCCACGTATTGGTAGTGAGCAAAATATATTTTTAAGATCGTTATCAAGGAGTATCTTTGCTTATTTTGAAGATTTTGTAAATGAAAGCACAAATTATTTGGTATGTGATAATTATCAGGAAGATCCATTTATTGGAGTAGCTAAAAAAACATCACCTACTAATATAGGAATGAGTTTAACTTCTTTTGTATCGGGAAGAGATTTTGGGTTTATAACACTTATCGATATGGTAGATAAATTGAAACATATATTAGATTCTATAGATATGCTTCCAACGCATAGGGGGCATCTATATAATTGGTATGATATAGAGAATAATATTTCACTTTGTAATAGATATATTTCTACAGTTGATAGTGGTAATTTGCTTGCTAGCTATTATTTGGTTAGGAAATCATTAGAGGATATGTTAAATAAGCCTATTATACATATTGACTTAATAAAAACTTTTGAAGAACTTAGTTATTTATCAAGTAATTTTAGCAAGGATCATTTATATAGAGATATTATAGCGTCTGGATTTATGTGTACGGATTATAGTAGTTACATTAATTTTTTAAAGAATATGTTAAATGAATCAAATAAGAATATTGATAGTTTAAGTAAAAATGGTGATGATGTGTATTGGCATATAAAGATAAATGAAACTTCAAATAGTTTTTTGAATGAGATTCTTGGATTAACTTGTAATATCAATGAGATAAATAATTTTAAAATAAATAAGTTTGGTCAGTTATTTATAGATGTTAATTTAAATGAACTTGAAAAAAAGATCTTAGAATATAAGCTTAATTATAATAATTCCTCTGTTAGAAATGAATTGGTAGATATAAGGATTTCGAATATATTGGACAATATTAAGAGATTAACGGGTAATATATATTCTTTAATTGATAGATTATCTAGTAAAATTAATTTAATGGATTTTAAATTTTTATATAATGATAGGAAAAATTTGTTGTCTATAGGATATGATTGTGATAACGATAGATTAGATGAAAATTGTTATGATTTATTAGCGTCAGAAGTTAGGATTGCAAGTTTTTTAGGTATTGCTAAAGAGGATATTTCTATTGATCATTGGTTTAAATTGGGAAGAAATGGGATTAAACAAAATGGTATCTGTAGTTTATTATCTTGGAGTGGAACTATGTTTGAATATTTAATGCCTATGTTATATATGCGAGCATATCCTGGGACTATGTTTTTTGATACGTATAGAGGATGTGTATTATCACAAATTAAATATGCAAGTTTAAATAAGATACCATTTGGCATATCAGAATCATGTTTTTATGAATTAGATAGTGAATTAAATTATCAGTATAAGGCATTTGGAGTTCCTAATTTGTCTATTAAGAAAGATTTAGATAATTTAGTTGTGAGTTCATATTCAAGCATAATGAGTTTAATGGTGGATTACGTAAGTTCTATGAAGAATTTAAATGTTTTGCGTAAATTAGGAGCATTAGGACGATATGGATTTTACGAAGCGCTGGATTTTACTAAATCTAGGATAAACAATAACAATGGATATTGTATTGTAAAAAACTATATGGCACATCATCAAGGAATGAGTTTGATGGCACTTTCAAATTTATTAATGGATGACGTATTTCAGAGTAGGTTTGAAAATATAGTAGATGTTCAAAGTATAGGAGAATTATTAAATGAGAGTAGTTTAAATATAAATATTAAAAAAGATAATGATGAATTTAATTTTGTGAGAAGCATAGATTCATTAGAAAATGAATTTATTCCTAGAGTAGTTAAATATCGAAAAAATGATATATGTGATATGCAAATTTACTCTAATGATGATTATTCTATGTGTATTAGCAGTAGTGGCGGAGGATATTTAAAATATAAAGGTAAGTATGTTTCAAAATTAAGTAGAGATTTTACCAATGAGAATTCATGGGGGAATATTTACATAAAAGATTTAGATGAGCATGAGTTATTTAGTAATACATATTTGCCATGTAAGAATGATAATTTAGATTATATATGTGAATTTGATCTTAATAAGGTTAGATTTATATGTAAAAATAAAACAATAAATGTTATAAGTGAGATTACAGTATCTAAAGATGAGAATATAGAGATAAGGAAGGTAATATTAAAAAATTTAACATCTAATGAAAAGAATATAGAAATAACTAGTTATTTTGAAAGTGATATTATAAATCATAGTATAGATTATATTAATGATAAGAATATATGTATATGTGGTAATGAAAATAATGATTTATTTATAGGTCATAGTATATATTTTGATAATGGTAATTTAAACCATGTAGAGTTTGAAGGTAAGAAAGAAGGCTTTATAGGAAGAAATGGAACAATTCAATTTCCAATTTCTATGAATGCAGGATCTTCATATGGAAATTATATTTCAAATGGTAATGATGTTATTATGAGTTTAAGGAGCAGAATAAAATTAGATCCATATGATCATTTAAGTGTATATTTTTTAAACTCAATTAATGAAAGTAAAATGGATTTATGTAGTATTATTGATAAATATAGAAATATAGATGTTATGGATGGATTATTTCAGAATAATATATATAATTTAAAATCGATGATGTCTAATTTAAATATAACATTAGTAGAATTATCTTTATTTAATTATATGACATCATCTATAATATATGGTTCATTAGATAATAATAAAGTTATTAATAATAAGTTAAATATTAAAGATCTAACTTCACATAATGTTAATCCTAATATACCAATTTTATCTATAGAGGTTAATTCATTTAGAGATTTAGATAATTTAGAAATTTTAGTTAAAGCTTTTTGTTATTTTTCAATAAATAAGTTAGAAATTAATTTGATAATTTTAAATAGTTATATAAGTTATGATAAAAATATAGAAAATGAAATAGATAGGATTATATTAAAGTATAATTTGAAGGATAAAATAAATGTGGATAATGGTATATATGTGATTTTATCTAGTTTGTATAAGAGTGCTTGCGATATCGTAAAAAATATTTCTAATTTACATATAGTTTCTGGAGGAGAGAGTATATATAACCAGATTGGGTTTAAAATTAAGGATTTTCAAGAAATTTTAAGGGAAGAGAGAAGTAATAGATTAGTTGAAATAGGTAATAATCATAATGATATATTTGGTAATAGTACTTTATTTGGTAAATATTTATTTGAAGTATCTGATGAAATTGTTAATTATGATAATGTAACAAAATATGATATGCCTAAGAGGAAACTCAAATTTTATAATTCTTATGGAGGATTTGATCAAAATAATTTTGAGTATATACTCAAACTGAATGAAACAAATATAACTCCAAATTATTATAGGAATATATTAAGTAGTAAATATATTTTCACTATTATATCATCTAAAGGGTTTGTTAACACTTGGGCTTTTGAATGTAGAGAATTTTTACTTACTGAAGAATTGGGGAAGGATAATTATAATTATAAGGGAGAGTGCATTTATATAAAAGATGGAGATATGGTATGGTCTCCAACATTAAATCCTATTAGCAATGGTGAAGATTATGTAGTATATAATTCATTTAATTATACTAAAATAAAAAATAAATATAATGATCTACAAACAGAAGTTAAATATTTTATACCTAAAGATAAGAAGTATAAGGTAATAAGAATTAATTTTAAGAATCTTTCTACATACGATAAGCTATTAAATGTATGTTATTTTGCACCACTATTATTGTCTGCCAACAATGATTATTCCAAAAAATTATATACATATGTAGATTTTGATTTACAATACATGTATGGACAGAATAGTTTATCTAAAGATTTTAGTAATATTAAGAGTTATTTAAAATTATTTGGATGTGATAATGTATCTTTTACTGGTAGTAAGAGGGAGTTTTTGGGTATTAATAAAGGATATTTTAATCCTATTGGTATGTATAAGGATAAACTTAGTAATTTGTCAGGCATATTTTCAGATTCATGTTTATGTATTTTAGGAGATTTAGAATTAAAGTCTAATGAAGAAAAAAATGTATATGTAATTTTAGGTTACGATGATAATATTGAAAATATAAATAATGAAATTAATAAATTTATAAAAAATCCTACTCTATTTGATGCATTGAATGATGAGAATGATGAGTTGTTAAAAAAGGAATATAAAAAATTTAAAATAAATACTCCTGATGATTTTGTAGATATTCTTATTAATGGTTGGGTATTACATCAAAATACTAATGAGAAATTTTTATTGAATAGTTCATCTAAGGGTGAATTGAATTCATGTATTGATTTAATGGAAAAATGTTTAATTTATAATTATATAAATCCTGATAAAAGTAAAAGGAATATAATTAAAGTTTTTTCAAACATGTATGAAGATGGTAAATTTAAGGATAAATGGAGTTATTTAAATAAAAATTTTGAAATAAATTCAAATCCATATGATTTATTAAATTTAGTATATTTAGTTACTGATTATATAAAAGTAACTAATGATATTGATTTATTGAATTTGGATATAAAGTTCTTAAATAATAATGATAATAAGAGTTCAGTGATTAAATTTTCTACTATATATGACAAATGTTTGATAATTATAAATAAATTTGTTGAATTTAGGTCATTAATTGGTATAGATATTAATGAAACTAAAGTATTATTTATGTTATACAAAACTTTAGATTCTTTTTTGGATATATCTATAAATATGGGTGATATAAGCACTAAGGAGTTAATTATTGCAACTAAGAAGGGTTTATTAGAGTTTATTAGAAATGAATGTTTTAATGGAGAGTTTTATATAAATAATTTAAATGTTAAAGATAGTAGTAAATTTTATAATGAGGTATATTTATTGCCACAAGTATTGTCTTTGGGAATTATACCGGATACTATTGATAAGGTAATGTTTACTATTGAAAAATATTTGGTTAATGATGATTTAGGATTTGTAAGGGAGTATTTTGATAAAACAACTAATATTGTAAAAGAATTTGATAGTATTCAAAATAATAAAACATTATTATTATTTGTAAAAGAGTTACTTAGGCTTAATTTCAATGATAAGGCATACAAGTATATGAAGTTTTTAAACCCTATATTAAGAACAACAAGTAGAAATGATGTAAATATATATAGATATGAACCTTATTTAATTCCATACAAATTATTATTTAGGGGAAATAGTTTATTTAAGGTAGTAAATGAGGATTTTAATTATATTTCTTCATTATTTTATAGGATAGTTGTTGAAGAGGTTTTGGGTATAATTCTGAGAAAGGATGGATTTTATATAGAACCTCGTATACCCTCTTTTTGGAGTAGTTATACAGTAGAATGTAGTTTGTTTAATGAATATTTTAGAATTGTTGTTAGAAAAGGACATAATCATTGTTTAAAAATAAATGGTGAAAAATATAAAGATAAGTTTATAAGATTTAAAGATAAAGATATAAAAATAATAGATTTAACTATATAAATTTATTATTGGAGACTTTTGCACATTGTAACTGTGTAAAAGTCATTTTTTTAATAATGAATAAAGAGTATATTACTATTGGTGATACGATTTCTATTATAAAATGTTATTCTATGATATAATGAGCATATAAAACTTTGGAATAAGAGGAATTTAGTATGAGTTTATTTAATGAATTAGAGAATCGGGGTTTTATTAAACAGGCCACTCATTTAGAAGAAATAAAGAAACTTGTAAATGATGAAAAAGTGGTTTTTTATATAGGATATGATCCTACAGCAGATAGTTTAACTGTTGGTCATTTTGTGACACTTATGTTTATGTCTCATATGCAGAAGTATGGTCATAAACCTATTGTACTTGTTGGCGGTGGTACTGTTATGGTTGGTGATCCCACAGGTAAAGTAGATATGAGAAAAATGTTATCTGTCGATACAATAAGTGATAATTTACATAAGATAAAAAATCAAATGAAAAAGTTTATAGATTTTTCGGATAATAAAGCTATTATGATTAATAATGCTGATTGGATTTTAAAACTTAATTATATTGATTTCCTTAGGGAAATCGGTACCAAATTTTCTGTTAATAATATGCTCAGAGCAGAGTGTTTTAAACAGAGACTTGAGAAGGGATTAAGTTTTATTGAGTTTAATTATATGATTATGCAAGCATATGATTTTTTGTATTTAAATGAGAAGTATAATTGTATAATGCAACTCGGAGGAGATGATCAATGGTCAAATATGATAGCTGGTATGGATTTAATTAAGAAGAAGACAGGTAAACAGGTGTATGCTTTGACGTGTAATTTACTTCTTACAAGTGATGGTAAAAAAATGGGTAAGACAGAGAGTGGTGCTGTATGGCTTGATAAGGAAAAAACATCTGTATATGATTTTTATCAATATTGGAGAAATATTGGAGATGGTGATGTAGAGAGAACATTAAAGATGTTAACATTTTTACCATTAGATGAGATAGAAGATTTATGTAAAGTTGAGAGTGCTGAAATAAATAAGGCTAAGGAGGTTTTAGCCTTTGAGGTTACTAAAATAATACATGGTGAAGATGAGGCTATTAAATGTCAAGAAGCAGCTAGAGCTTTATTTTCAGGTATTGGAAATTTAGAAGGGGCACTTAATTATTATATTAAGATTCAAGAAAGTGGAAATTTATTTTTAGATGTTTTGGTTGATCTTAAGATATTACCATCAAAGTCTGAAGGAAGAAGACTTATATCTCAGGGTGGAGTTTCAATACATGATGAAAAGATAACTGATTCAAATTTTTTATTAAAGAAAGAGCATTTTAAAGATGGGAAAGTTATTTTAAAAAGAGGCAAGAAAAATTTCTACATATTAAATTTATTAAATTAAAAAGGCTAGTTTTTAAACTAGCCTTTTTAATATGGTAAATCATCGTTTGAGAAATCATAAAAATTATCATCTTTATTATTTTCAAATTCATTGTATTCTATATTATTGTTGAATTTGTTATGATTATTTTCAACTAAATCAAATATATCTTCTACATCCCAAATATCTCTAGGATCCATGTATAATCACTTCCTTCTGTGTTATTTTTAGAAGAAAGTAAACAAATTATTCAGCCTATTTTAAAGTTTTTAAAAAGAAATTGAAAATTGCATTTGATGAACTATATTTTGAGACTTTAGCTGGTATTCCTAAGTAATGTATAACTTTTATTTTAAGTTTTTTGGCATAAGAAAAATCAACGCCACCAGGATAAGATGAAAGATCTAATATTAGTGTGTTTTGGTTTAAATTATCTAAGATTTCTGAATTTATAATTAAATGAGGTATGGTGTTTATTATTATGTCATATTGTGATGCATGATCTTTAAAATATTTAATTTGGTAAGATTTTATGTTATCTATTCTTGTATGAGTTAAATTTATAGATGGATTATTATATACTATTAATTTATTACATATAGGATCTATTCTTCTAGCAAGGGCTTTTCCTATTCGTCCATACCCTAATATACATGCATCTGACTCAAATAGGCTTTTCTCGCTTTCATGTATTAATTTTTCTATTGAGCCTTCAGCTGTTATTATGGCATTGATTAATGTGAAAGTTTCATCTTTTAATATATTTTTAAAGTTTAAATTTTCGTTTATAAAGAAATCTTCACTTTTTTTATCAAATCCTCCAATTATTGTTCCATTAAAATGTTTTAGCTTTTCGAGTATATATGAGGGGTTTATTTCTTCATTATAAAATGGTGCATTTAATTTTGAGTTTCTCTCAAATGGTATTGGGAGGAAAATTGTATCGAAATTGTTTAAATTTTTAATTTCATTTTTGTCCGTGTTTAAAAATAAGGAATGTGTATTAAAGTTATTATTCTCAAGTATGTTCTTTAAGCATATTGATCTCTCATCTCCACCGATAATTAATAAATTCATTCCATTATTCTCCTTAGAAAATATTTTTTAATGATAATATGTAAGTTTATGTTATGTGCATTTAAAGTGATACTTTATTTTTGAATTCTAAAATTCGTTATAAAAAATAAAAATGTGCCTCAATGAAGCACATTTAATCTTCCTCTGTATAATCAAATTCCATAGAAGCTATATTATTAACAACGATAGGGTCTGTTTTAGGGTTTGGAATATTAGTGTTATTAACCTTATTATAATTTTCAATAGCCTTGTTCGTTTTATCAGATATACGTATCTTAGGACCATACTTTCTATCCATAAGAAAACAACTCCTTTTAAATTTTAATTAAGGTTAGTATTAACATTTTATTAATATTTTAATCTTGAAATTTTCCTATATCAGATAAAATAATTGATGGGTTTTTATCTAATGCCCATTGTATTTCCCAATTATTTTGGAATATCAATATATTTCTACCTTTCAAATCTATTGCTTTTTTAGTATCATTAGTTAGATTTAAATTATCAACTGGAACATCTGATTTTTCAATCCATCTTATGAAAGAATAAGGGATTTTGTTTATTTTAATATCTGTGTTATATTCGTGTTTTAATCTATATTCAAGAACTTCGAATTGTAGATTTCCAATAACTCCAATTATAACTTCTTCCATACCAAAGTTAAATTCTCTGAATACTTGTATAGCTCCTTCCTGGGCAATTTGAGTAACTCCTTTTAAAAATTGTTTTCTTTTCATTGAATTAGTTGGTTTAATAGTTGCAAATAATTCAGGAGAGAATGATGGCATACCATTGAATTTAAATTGAGTTTTTGAAGTTGTTAGTGTATCACCAATTGAAAATATACCTGGATCAAATACACCTATTATATCTCCTGCATATGCTTCATCTATTAGTTCTTTTTCTTGAGCAAAGAATTGCTGGGGTTGAGAAAGCTTAATTTTATTGTTGTTTTGTATATGAGATACTTCCATACCTTTTTGAAATTTACCTGAGCATATTCTCATAAATGCTATTCTATCTCTATGCTTTGGATTCATATTTGCCTGTATTTTAAACACAAATGCTGAGAAATAATCTTCAAAAGGTGAAATGTAGCCAATTGTAGATTCACGTTTAATTGGAATTGAAGAATATTTAAGAAAGTTTTTTAGAAATATTTCAACTCCAAAATTCGTTATTGCAGATCCGAAAAATACAGGGGTAATTTTACCTTCTAATATTTTATCATGATCAAATGGTGTATCTAATATGTTTAATAGATCTATATCTTCAATTAAAGTTTTGTGTAATTGTTCTCCTAATATATCTTTGAAAATCTCTTCTTTATAATTACCGTCATATGAATCTATAATATCTTGTCCATGATTTTTATTTAAGAATGTATATATCTTCTCCTCATCTCTTTGATATATTCCTTTAAAATTATCTCCACATCCAATTGGCCAATTCATAGGATAGCAATTTATACCTAGTTCTTGTTCAATTTCTTCAATTAAATCAAAAGGATTTTTAATTTCACGATCAACTTTATTTATGAAAGTAAAAATAGGTATGTTTAGAATGGCACACACATGGAATAGTTTTTTTGTTTGTAACTCAATACCTTTTGAACCATCTATAACCATTACAGCAGAATCGCATGCCACAAGAGTTCTATATGTATCTTCTGAAAAGTCTTCATGTCCAGGGGTATCTAATATGTTTATACAAAATCCATCATAGTTAAATTGAAGAACTGAACTTGTAACAGATATTCCTCTCTGTTTTTCTATATCCATCCAATCAGATGTGGCGTGTTTTGAAGATTTACGAGCTTTAACAGATCCAGCAAGACGTATCGCCCCACCATATAATAATAATTTTTCTGTTAAAGTAGTTTTACCTGCATCTGGATGTGATATTATACCAAATGTTCTTCTTTTTTTAATTTCATCTATAAAATTATTCATTATTAAACCTCGTTAGTATAAATTAAGACTTCTAAATATGTTTAGAAGTCTTTAAAAATTTTTATATTTATCGATATCCCTCTGTATTTTAAGTAGCAGAGAATTTAATTGATTTACATCTCCAATTTCTATGAGCGCTGTAAGTTGCATTTGATAATTTGTAAACTCTTTTAGTCCACCTAGTGATATTAAACTCGTTAGAGCATCAGTTATATTTGAAACTATGTGTGATTTAACATCAAATAATCTCTGAGCATCTCTTATCTCATCTTTTATTTGCATCATTAACTCGTCTAGTTTGTATACAGTATCTGCAGCTTGTTTGAGTTTATTTTTTAAATTATTAGGTATATGCTGTTTATATTTATAGTTTAAGGAATGTTCTGCTGTTGCCCAAAAGTTCATTCCAAGAGTTCTAATTTGTATTTCTGATATGATCTCTTTGCATCCTATGGATAAATTAACAGGATATTTAATTATGATATGGTAACTTCTGTAACCACTTTCTTTTACATTTGTTATGTAGTCTTTTTCATATAGAATAGTTAAATCTTTTCGTTTTCTTATTATATTTACTACCTTCATTATATCATCTACAAATTGGCACATTATTCGAATTCCAGCGATATCTTCGAGTTCAAATTCTATTCTATCTATAGGAATGTTAAACTTCTTAACTTTTTCAAGTATACTAGCCACTTCTTTAACTCTACCTGTAACAAACTCAATAGGGGAATACTCATTTTTAAATTTAAACTCTTTACGAATACTTTTAAATTTAATTTTTAGTTCCTCAACAGCTTGTTGGTATGGCATAAGAAAGGTTTTCCATTGTTTTATAGCCATAATAATCACCCATTAGCTAGAAAATAAATAATTTTATAAGATTTTTAGGGGAATAAAGTTTAAATAATCACAAGATGTTAAGTAGTATTTTGTATGATTTATCTTTCTATCATAAAATTTTTCAAAATTATTGTGGATATGTCCATATATGACTATTTCCACATTATATTCATTCAATATATTTATAAAAATATTTTTATTTGGAGAGATATTATTTATTGAAAAAGGGGGATAGTGACTCATATAAATTATTTTTTCGTATCCATCTTTTTTAGCAGAGCGTAAGGATAAATTCATTCTTACTTTTTCTCTCTCCAATATTTTTAGATGATTTTTTTCATCTTGTGAGTTTAGAATATCTATATTAAAACCTCGACTTCCACAGATTGCATACTCTTTAAATGAAATATAATTATTTTGAATAAACTTTATATTCTCGTAAATAGAGTTTAATTTATTTATACTAGTCCACCAAAAATCATGGTTGCCTTTTATGATGATTTTTTTACCAGGAAGATTATCTATCCAATTAAGGTCTGGAATGGCATCATTTATGTTCATTGCCCATGACGTATCTCCACATATTAGAATTAAATCATCATCGCAAACTAGTTTTAACCAATTTTCCTTAATTTTATTAAAGTGATCAATCCATATTTTTCCAAAAACATCCATTGGTTTTTCAGAATTAAATGATAAATGTAAGTCTGATATTGCAAATAAGTTCAAATTAATCACTCCCTAAAAATCTCTGCAAGTTATATTATACATACAACGCATAAGGGCATCAATAAATTATAAATTTATTTCTACTTTATTTTTTCCATTTTCTTTAGCCTTATATAGCATATTATCAGCAAAATTTAATAAAGAATCGAGTGTTTTACCATCATATGGATATACAGATATCCCAAAACTCATAGTAACACTTGATTTAGATCCATTAACTTCAATTGTATTTTTTTCAACGCTCATTCTTAGTTTTTCAATCTTTGTTACTAATTCTTTTATGGAGTCAAATGAGTTTGTATATAAGATAAACTCATCCCCTCCATATCTTGCAAATATATCATTTTCATTTAAGAGTTCTTTTATAACATTTGTTGTTTGTATTAAAGCAGAATCTCCGAATATATGTCCATGTGAATCGTTTATATGTTTAAAATTATCAACGTCTATCATAACTAATGCAAAATCCTTTTGAGGTTTTTTGTTTATAATTTTATTTAATCTATTTATGAATTCAGCTCTTGTTAGAATATTTAATATGGGATCATTTTTAGATTTTTCATCTAATTGTTTATATAACATATAGTTTTCATATGTCATAGCTAAAAGATCTGCAAGAGCTCCCAAGAAATGAACTTTATGAGTATCGAAGAAATTTTCGTACGGATGCTCAAGTATCATGTATCCAACAAATTCTTTTTTACGGAATATTGGATAACCAAGTAGAGATTTAGAGTCATGTTCTTTTATGGAGTCTATATTTAATTTTTGTTTGCATGATATGAGAAATGTTTCTTCTCCAAAAAACTTGTGCATAAAGTTAAAGTTTTTATAATTCTTACTATTTACATTTGAAATGTTTAAGTAAGTATTTTCTGATTCTTTTACTATAATTGTGGAATATTTAACTCCAAATATAGCTATTGCAACGTCATTTATTACATTAAAAATATTATCATTAGCAATACGTGTATTTAAATATTTGCTTATATCAAGTAGATTGCTTGTTATTGAAAGTTTATACTGAAGAGAATCGTTTTGTTGTTTTAATCTATCAGATTCTTCTTTTACAAGCTTCTTATATACATCAAGCTCTATGGATGGAGTATTGTTGATCGTATCCTTTGATGATGTCATTTTAAACACCTTCTTTATATAAAAGTTTCATCTTTATTATTAACTAAATATATAATGTTTATTAATTTAATAAAAAATATGTAGAAATTAGTATAGAAATATAGAATATATAATTACATTTATAAAAAAAATAATAAATTTTTATATTGAATTGTTTATAAATTAAGTATATAATTACATTTGTAATAAATATAAGGAATAGATTTGGTTTAAGGCACACATTCTTTCGTTCATAAATTCTTGATATGAGAGGATAAGGGGTCCCATTCAAATAATTCCTATGAACGTGAGGAGTGTTTAGCGTGAGTGATAAGAATATTACTTGTAAAGATTGTGGAAAAGAGTTTGTGTTCACGGTAGGGGAGCAGGACTTTTTTAAGGAAAAAGGATTTGAAAATGATCCAGTAAGATGTCCAGATTGCAGACGTGCAAGAAAGAATCAAAGAAGAGAAGTAAGAAGATAGTTTTAGAAAGAGATCTTATTTATAAGATCTCTTTTTAATTTAGGGAGGGAATTAAATTGATTGATAATATAAAAAATATATTTAGTGGTATACAACCATCAGGAGATTTAACTATTGGTAATTATTTTGGGGCAATAAAAAATTGGTTAAAATTACAATATCAATATAATTGTTTTTTTTGTATTGTAGATTTGCATGCTATAACTATAAGACAGGATCCTAAAAAATTTAGAGAAAAAATATTAGAAACTTTAGCAATTTATATCGCATCAGGAATAGATCCGAACAAAAATACATTGTTTATCCAATCTCACGTTTCTTTTCATTCCGAACTTTCTTGGATATTAAATTGTTTTACATATATGGGAGAGATATCTAGAATGACTCAATATAAGGAAAAGTCATTAAAATCAGGTGAGTCTATACCAGTTGGATTGTTTACATATCCAATTTTAATGGCGGCTGATATATTGCTTTATAATACAGATCTCGTTCCAGTTGGATCAGATCAAAAACAGCATTTAGAGTTAGCGCGTGACCTTGCAGAAAGATTTAATAATATTTATTCAAATACATTTAAAATACCAGATCCTTATATAAGCTCAACATCATCTCGAATAATGAATCTTCAAAGTCCAGATAAAAAAATGTCTAAGTCTGATGAAAATGAGAGTTCATACATAAAAATTTTAGATAATGAGAGTCTTATAAGAAGAAAAATATCTAGGAGTATTACGGATTCTATAGGAACTATTAACTATAGTAATGAACAATTGGGTATTAAAAATTTAGTTAATATATTATCATCTATAACTGGAGAGGACACTTATGATATTGTAGAACGATTTAAAAATAAGGGTTATGGGGAGTTGAAAAATGAGGTTTCAGATGCATTAATAGATGAACTTATTCCAATACAAAATAGGGTCAAGGAACTTATGGATAATAAGGATTATTTAGAGAGTGTTTACAAAAATGGTGCAGATAAGGCAAGAGAAGCATCTTATAGAATGCTTAGGAAAGTTAAGAAAAAAATTGGATTTATTTAATAAATGGGGTTTATTCTCAATATTTACAAGGTGTAATAATATTATTACCGTTTAGACTATTATTATGAGGTGAATAAGTAATGAACCGAATTTTACATAGTCTAGTTAAATTTACTGTTATTGCTGGAATATCATTGTTTATATTATTTTTTGGTAGATTTTCATTAAACATATTTTTGATAGTTGGACTCTTATTGATGCTTACTAAGTTTTCAAAAAGGAATAGGATATACTAGAAAACCTGTAGCAAAAATTATTGCTACAGGTTTTCTATAATGTATCAATTGTAAATAAATTTTTAAGATCCTCAATAGACATTTTAGAGATTGAATTATATTCTAGTTCATTATCTCTTATTATAGAATTTATTAATATATTTTTCTTCTCCTGTATCTCAAATATTTTCTCTTCAATAGTTCCTTTAGTTATTAATTTTATAACATGAATTGTATTTTTTTGTCCAATCCTATGTGCTCTATCTGTGGCCTGATCTTCAACAGCATTATTCCACCAAGGATCAAAATGAATTACAATTTCAGCAGATGTTATATTCAAACCAAATCCCCCAGCTTTAAGAGAAATTAGGAATATATTATAATCATTTTGATTAAAATCATTTACAATATCAATTCTATCTTTGGAAGGAATTGTTCCATCTAAGTATGTATATTTAATGTTATTTTTTATGAATTTATCTTTAATAATTCCAAGTACGGTTGTGAAATTTGAAAATACTATAATTTTTTTGTTATTCTTAATGTGTTCATTTACTATTTCCATTAATGTATCTATTTTGGAACTACCATAGGAATAATCTTCAGATATTACCTTAGGATCACAACAAATCTGTCTTAAACGTGTTAATGCACTTAGCATTTTAAATTTAAGATTTTTATCATTTGAGCTGTTATTTTCAAAATTAAATTCTTCTTTAAATTTATTTATGTATGAATAGTATAATTTTTTTTGTTCATTATTTAAATCAATCATTATTTTAGTTTCAATTTTAGGTGGAAGTTCAGTTAATACATTTTTTTTAAGTCTCCTTAATATGAAAGGAGATATTTTTTTGTTTAAATTAGATGAAGTATAATTTTCCTGATCCCCATATATCGATCTAAATTTTGAATAGGAATATAGATATCCTGGCATTAGGAAATTAAATATAGACCATAGTTCTTCTATGGAGTTTTCTATGGGAGTACCTGTTAATGCAAATTTGTAATTTACATTCAGTTCTCTTAAAGAGATTGTGTTTTTGGATGATTTATTCTTTATATTTTGAGCTTCATCTATTATACAAATATTAAAATTTTTTAACTTTAAGAGGTCTATATCTTTTTGAATTATTCCGTAAGAAGTTAATATGATATCGTAATTTTGAAATTCATTTATGAGTTTTGAACGAACATTTTTGTTTCCATTAAATATAAGAATTTTAAGATTTGGGGCAAATTTTTTAATCTCATCAAACCAGTTGTATATAAGAGACTTAGGGCAGATTATTATTGCATTTTCAAGTGAGTTATTTTCGTATTCTTTTTGAAGAAATGCTATGGTTTGTAGAGTTTTACCAAGTCCCATCTCATCTGCTAAGATCCCAGATAAATTGTATTCTTTTAGTGTTTTAATCCATTTGAATCCTTCTAATTGATAATTTCTAAGAGAAGCGTTTAAATTCTTCGGAGGAGATAAATCAATATTAGAAATGTTAGAAAGATCATCTGTTATTTTTAAGAAATTTTCATTTTTAGTTAATTCACCCATTGACTTAAAATTATTTGAATATGTGTTGTTTATGTAAAATGCATAATACTTATCAATATTTAATGAATCATTCTTAAGTTCTTTTTCATCTATATCTAAATCTTTAAGGATTGAATTAATCTGTTTTAAGTAATCATTTTCCAGATTTAGGATACCCTTATCTTTCAATTTCAGGTATTTTTCACCTTTTCGTATGTTTTTAATTGCAGAATATAATTCATCATTTGTTATTCCATCAAATGAGAATGATATATTTAATAGATTATTTAACCCTATACTAAAGGAAGTTTTATAAGAAGATGAAGAAATTATTTTGTATTGTTTAAATTTTTTTGTGTAATAAATTTCTCCTAAGGTTTTAAGCGTAGGAATTCCATTTTCTTTAAAATCAATTATTTTTTCAGGTGATTTAATAATGTAGTAAATTGAGTTTTTAGATTCACTAAGTCTATTTAATGTAGTTAATACTTTATTTTCAATATTATAATCTCTAAGGATAGATGTATTAAGACAGCTAGTATCCAGTGGGTTTATGTTTAAATCTTTGTAATTAAATATAACCTTTATTATGACTATATCATTCGAAACTTTGTTTATGTAGAATTTACATTTACATTCCTCAATATTTAGTATGTTATTTAAACTTTCTGAAATTTTTAAATTAAAATTTAAAGATAGTTTTGGTATGATCTGATTAAGGAATATATTTTTATTATCATCAGTTATTGTAAAATAGGAAGTGTTGTTGCGTAGAACTAACTCTTTTATACAATTATAATTTTTTATAAATGAGAGTGAAGTTTCAAATATTGTTCCATCATAATAGAAATAAGGTTTATTGCTAAATAATTCAATAATATTTAGTGCCTTTAAAGATAGCGTTATATTATTATTTTCATCCGTTGATATAACAGGAGATATATCTAAATCTTCTTTTATTATTTTGCAGGATTCAAATAATAAGTGTTTAAATTTTATATGTAAATTATCTTCCCCTAAAGAGGTAACCAAACTCTCAAATAGATAAGAGTTTAGTTTTATATATTGGTTAGAAAATATATTTTCTATAATCACAGCATTGATTTTGATGAGAGAATATATAGTTAATAATTTACATATAAAAATTCTATCTTTTTCATTGAAACTATTTGTAGTTATATTTAACGAAGTATTTTTATTTATACTGTATGGATGTGATGATAATATAGAATTTAGAAATTCAGATATATCTGATACAGAATAAGTTTTGTTTGATATAAGTTTAATTTCTAACATGATATCATTAATATCATTTACATATACAAAATAATCTATTTTAAAATAGTCTATATCAATATCTAATGTATTTTCTTCATTTAATTTGTTTATTTGGTCTAATTGTGAAAAATCGTATATTACATTAGGTTTAATATTATCCTTAAGTTCATTTAAGAAAAATATATAACTAGCTATAATATGCTTGCAAACATCATTTATCGTATTTTTATATGTACAAGAACAAGAAAATCCCTTCAAAGTATTTTGATCATCAATATATATTTTAGTTATGTATGTTATATTGCGCATAGATGGGACATCAAACCAAACATGTATACCATCTCTTGTAAATTCATAGTACTTCATATTTAATTTATTTTTTTTGTAAATAGTAATACCGTCATTTCCATTATTAAAGTTGGAAAACTCAGTTATCTTTCCTATATTGACTTTTTTCATCAAATGCCTACTTTCGTAGAAAAAATTTTTAAAATTTGTATTTAGAAAGTTTCATCAAGTTTTTAAAAGAGTTTATTCATAATGTTTATGTAAATTAATCTATCTGTATATTCTATATTATTTTTATTTATTTTACAAGATTTATAATAGAGTTAAAATTTTGAATGTAAATTTGTAGGGGAATTTTATATAAAAAATGCTTAGATTAATGATTTTAATCTAAGCATTTTTTATTATTTATTGACATCCGCCACCGCAGCTGCCACATCCACCGCCACTAGGCTTATTTATAGGTCTTAAAACTAAGCCTTTATTATTTTCAGCAGTGCCTTCTATTACGAAGTCTCCAAATTTATCATGTAATTCATTAGATATAATAAATGTTATATCTTCAATTGTACATGATATATCATTTTCTTTTTTTTCATCTATAACACGATATTGAATGTTGGCCCCCCACATCCCATACCTGCTAAATTGATTCTGATTATATTTGAATCTATATCATTGTCTGAAAGTAATTTTTTAAACTCATTAAAAGTTTCATTACTAATAGTTACAAAGTTCATATATTCTACCTCCATGGTATTTGATACTTAAAAATTTTATAATATTTTTTATCATTTTACAACAATATTTACAAGTTTATTTTTAATTACTATAACTTTGGTTATATTTTTTCCTTTTATATGGGGCAATATTTCATTATTTGATAAAGAAATATTTTTAATAGTTTCTTCGCTAGAGTTTGTTTCTACATATATTTTGGTTTTAATTTTTCCGTTAATTTGTATAGCAATTTCCACTTCATCTCGAGTTAAGTACTTTTGATTTGCCTTAGGATATTCTTCAAAGAATACAGAAGTTTTCGGCTCATTATTTAATTCTTTAATTATACCAAAATAATATTCAGAGAAATGAGGAGCAAATGGTGAAAATATTTTTATATAATTTAACAGCAGATTATTTAAAACATCATAAGTTATTTTATTTGTGTTTAAATATTTTGAAAATTCATTTGTAAGTTTCATAAAATGAGCAATACAAGTATTAAATTGAAGTTCTTCTATGTCATTTCTTATCATTTTAATTGAAGTATTAAGAGCAAATAGAAGTTCTTTGTGTACATCTTCATTATATACAAAATCAAAATTTTTGTCTTTTAATATGTCTAATGCCCTATTTATGAGTCGTTCACTTCGTTGTATAAATTTATGAATAGCTTTTATTCCGTCATCACTCCAAGCTCCCCCTTCTGTGTATGTAAATGAGAACATCAAGTATATTCTAAATACATCTGATCCGTATTCTTCTATATATTTGTCTGGGGAAATTGTATTTCCTCGAGACTTACTCATTTTAAATCCATCAGGACCGAGTATTAGTCCTTGATGAGTTAAGGATATGAAAGGTTCATCAAAGTTCAAATATCCCATATCACGTAGAGCTTTTGTTATGAATCTTGCATATAAAAGGTGCATACAAGCATGTTCAGGTCCTCCGACATATTTATCAACAGGGAGCATTTTATTGACATTATCAGTATTGAATGGAGAATTTTCATTTTTGGGATCAACGTATCTTAAGTAATACCATGAAGAGCAGACGAATGTATCTAGTGTGTCTGTTTCTCTTGTGGCTTTTTTATTACATTTTGGACAAGTTGTTTCTTTAAATTCAGAGCATTCTTCAAGTGGAGATTTACCATTTGATTTAAAATTAACATTGTAAGGAAGCTCTACTGGAAGTGATGAGTATGGAACTGGTACAATTCCACAATCGTCACAATATACAATAGGTATAGGAGCTCCCCAGTATCTTTGTCTAGATACTAGCCAGTCACGAAGCCTAAATGTAGTTTTAAAACCACCTTTATTCATACTTTCTAAGTGTTTAGTAATTTTATTTTTAGCTTCATCTGATGATAATGAATCAAATTGTAGAGAATTTATTAATATTCCTTTTTTAGTCATGGGAAGTTTATCATTTTTACTATTTGAAATAACTTTGTTTATTGGAAGATTGAATTTAGTTGCAAATTCAAAGTCTCTTTCATCATGTGCTGGAACTGCCATAACAGCTCCAGTTCCGTAGGTTGCTATAACGTAATCCGAAACCCAAATAGGAATTTTATTACCTGATATTGGGTGAATTGCATAAGATCCAGTAAATACTCCCGTTTTTTCTTTAGATGAACTTATTCTATCTATTTCTGATTGTTTAGATGATTCTTCTATGTAATTTTTAACTTTATTTATATTACATTCAGTAGTTATTTCCAAAACTAAGTTGTGCTCAGGAGCTAAAACTACGTAAGAAACTCCCATAAGAGTATCGACCCTTGTAGTAAATATATCAAATGTTTTAATGGAATTCTCGATAGAAAAATTAACTATAGTTCCAAATGACCTTCCAATCCAGTTTTTTTGCATTGATTTTGTTTTGTTTGGCCAATCTAATGAATCTAATTTGTCTACTAGTTCATTAGCATAGTCAGTTATTTTAAAGAACCACTGAGTTAAGTTTTTCTTTTTGATTTCAGTCGAGCATCTTTCACAGGAATTATCTATAACTTGTTCATTTGCTAGAACTGTATTACAAGAAGGGCAAAAATTAACAGGAGCATTTTTTCTGTAGGCTAAATTGTTTTCATACAGTTTTAGAAATATCCATTGAGTCCATTTGTAGTATTCAGGTGTGCATGTAATTATTTCATTTTCAAAATTAAATATTGCTCCCATATTTCTAAGCTGTAGTCTCATGTTATCTATATTTTTCATTGTAGAATCTTTAGGGTGTATCCCAGTTTTTATAGCATAGTTTTCCGCAGGGAGGCCAAAAGCATCGAATCCCATTGGTTGAAATACATTGAATCCATTCATTTTTTTATATCGTGCATAAGAGTCTACTAGCCCAAAATTAAACCAATGTCCAGCATGTAAATTACTTCCTGATGGATATGAGAACATTTCAAGAATATATAATTTTTCTTTATCATCTGTTAAATTGAATTCAGCTATTTTTTGATTTTCCCAAAATTTTTGGGAATCCTTATCTATTTTAATAGAGTATCCTGTACTCATTGTATACCATCCTTTAAATAAAAATTTTATATATATATGCTTAAATCTTAAATTAAGCTAAGTATATAGGAATTTTTTTTAAGTTGTCAACATTATGTAGTATAATAAAAAATTTGGTTATTTTTTGTAAAATTTATAAAGAATTTAAGATTGTTTACGAAAAAATCTATAATGCATGTTGATAAATTTAGATTTTTAAGGGGTGAAAATATGGTAACGATTAAGGATATATCGGATAGTTTAGGAATATCTATAAGTTCTGTTTCTAAAGCCCTCAATGGTGGAACAGATATAAGTCAAAAAACTAGAGAAAAAGTTATCGAAGTTGCAAATGAACTTGGATATATTAAAAAATCTATATCTAATAAACTTAATTTAAAATTTGGTATTATTGTTGATCAAAATTGTGATGAATATAACAAAATTTTAAATTATGATATAATACAGGGATTTAATAGTGAAGCTATTAAAGATGGAAATACTACGTCAATAATTTATTTGAAAAGTAGTGCTAAAAAAATATGTATAGATTCTATTATGAGATCTAATAATTTATCAGGAGCACTATTGGTGTTAAATAATATTTCAGATTCTATAAGAAAGTCTATACTTAAACTATCTTATCCTCTTGTTATGGCAAATAGTTATCTTAATATTGATAAACAGAACATAGGATATGTTGGCATTGATATGATAGATGGTATGAGTAAAGTTGTAAAGTATTTTATTGATAGAGGGTATAAGGATATAAGTTTTGTTAATATAAAAGGTAATGATTATATTTATCAAGATAAGCTTGTAGGATATATTGCAGCATTGACTTCTTTTGGGATAAATTATAACCCTAAAAATGTTTTAAATGTTTCTAGTGAAGAATTTGATTCACAAATAGTGGAGTTTGTAAAAAATATTCATGTTAATGCTATATGTGCAGATAATGATTTTACAGCATATAGAATTTTAAATATATTGACGAGAGAAAGATATAAGGTTCCTGAAGATATTTCTATAATAGGATTTGATAATAATTTTATTTTTAATTGTTTAAATCCATCTTTGTCTACTGTTAATTATGATAAATTTGAACTTGGTGTTAAGTCATATTTTACTCTTAAAAGTATAGTAAGTGGAAATAGTATAAGTAAAATGCAAATAAAGTGTGATATATTAGAAAGAGAGTCAACAAGGATTTAGAATTATAATGAGTCGTATTTATTGGCTCTTTTTTGTTTTTTGACTATTTTTATAGTGTCCTTTAATTTGAAAAAATTTTATTGTAAAATGATCTAAACTTAATTTTATTGTTTTAATCTTGGAGGATGGGTATTTGAAAATTAAAGAATTTAAAATAGAAGAGGGAATAATACATGTTCTTGATGTGAACTGTGATTATCCAATTTTAAATGAAAATTATTTAAATTTGTCGAATGAAGAGATAAATTTATTTTTAACAAAGCATATGGAAAAAATTTTAAAAGATGATGAGCTTGATTTGGGACAATTTTGCAAGGAACCTGAATTTATATTAGGTGTTTATAGATTTTTAAGAGAAGAATTTAGTTTAATTGAGGTATCAAAGGATATATCAGAGAAATTTTTTAATATTTTAGTTGAGCATGGTGGGGGTATTTCTTGTGATCTTTTATTTTTAAAGCTTAAAACTGAGTTTGGCAATGCCTTATGTATGATAAAATTAGATTATATGAAAAATTATATACACAAGATTGATTATGTTGATGATAAAATGAAGATAGATATAATTCCTCAATATATTACTCTCCCAAGTGTATCTCAGAGAGTGAATAAAGCGTGTATTTTCTTAAGAGATTCAGATGATAATTTTAATTTATTTTTTTTGGATAAGTCATCTACAAGTGTTACAAAAGAGAGAACTTATTTTAAGGATGAATTTTTAAATTGTGAGAGGATATATTCTAATTTTTCAAAGACTAAGGATTTAATTTATTTTACGGAAAAATGGACACGTAAAAATATAAAGGATGATGCAGATAAAGCATTTGGAATTAGGGAGTTATTTAAGGAGAAAATATCAAATGGAGATATTTTAAATATAAATTCTTTAGCTATAGATATTTTTAAAGATGATAAGAGTAGTCTTGAGAGTTTCATTGATTTTACAGAGGATAATGGAATAGATGGAGAAATTAAGATTGATAAGAATTATGTATTAAAAAAATATGAGAGAATCAGATTGAAAATAGATAAGGACATAGATCTTTATATTAATAAGGATTCTTTTTATGATATAAATAGATTTGAGGTTAAAAGAAATGGTGATGGAAGTCTTAATATGATTATTAAATACATAATTAATTATAATGAGAAATAGGAGTAATAATTTTATGAAGTGGAATTTAGACAGTATATATGGAGGATTTTCTTCAGACAAGTTTAAAAGTGATTTATTATTTCTTAAGAAAAGCATTGAGAGATTTAAGAGGTTTAAAGGGATTAGCCTTAAATGTAAAAAAGATGACGAGATTATAAGCATTCTTGAGAATATATTTTCAGAATATGATGAAATTTATATTTTATTTACGAAACTATCATCTTTTGTATTCTTAAATATGGCATGTGATTCTAATAATAAAGAGGCTATGGATAATGACTGTGTGTTAAAAAATATTTATGTTGATGTAGCTTTAATAGATTTTATAATAACTAAGGTATTGTCAACTAGTGATAATGTTTTATCTATACTGAATAAAAGCGATATGTTAGTTGAATATTCTTTTTTGATACGAGAACTTATTGATAATTCAAAATATTTATTATCAGATGAAGTAGAGGAGACTATGGTATCTCTTTTAAATTATGGTGCAATATCTTATTCTACACTTCAAGATACATTGATATCTAAATATAAAGTTGAACTTAATATAGATGGTTGTATTAGAGAGATACCTCTCACAGAATGTAGGGCTATGCTTGAAAATTCAAATAGGAGTTTAAGATTTGAAGCATTAAAGGCAGAAAAAAAGTTGTATAGGTATATGGAGGATCCAATATCGTTTGCATTAAATAACATTAAGAAAAGTGTTATATATGATAATAAAAAAAGGGGATATGATTCACCTTTGAGTAAATCTTTGAGGGATAATAGAATTTCTGAAAAAACTTTTGATTCGTTAATTAGTGTTATGCGTGAGAGTTTACCACTATTTAGAGATTTTCTTAAACTTAAGGGAAGGATTATTGGAGATAAACATAATAAGATTTATTATAGTGATTTATTTGTTCAGACTCTTGAATCTAAAAATAAGATAGACTTTTCTTATGCGAGGGATTTTTTAATAAGGAATTTTTATGATTTTTCTACTAGGGTTGGTGATTTTGTAAAGAATGCTTTTGATAATAATTGGATAGACTCCGATATTTATGAAGGAAAGGTTGGAGGCGCATTTTGTTCAAATATTAACTCTATTAAGGAGAGTAGGATTTTATTGAATTTTAATAATTCATATGATTCTATATTTACACTTGCTCATGAGCTTGGACATGCTTATCATGGAGAACTTATTAAAAATGAGAGAATATTAAATACAGATTACCCTATGACAATTGCCGAAACAGCATCCATTTTTTTTGAAACTCTAATTTGTGATAAGGCATTTAATAGTGTAGATGAGAGAGAAAAAATTATTATTTTAGAATATGAACTAAATAGTGCTACCCAAGTAATTGTTGATATATATAGTAGATTTTTATTTGAAAGAGATGTATTTGAGAGATGTGAAAATGAATTTTTAACTTCAGATAATTTGAATTCTATTATGCTAAATGCTCAAAAAGAAGCTTACGGGGATTCAATGCATCATGAATATTTTAAGGAAGCATGGATTTATAAATCTCATTATTATGATTTTAATTATAATTTTTATAATTATCCATATGCTTTTGGATTACTTTTTTCACTTGGAATTTATGATTGTTATTTGAATAATAGTAATGATTTTCATGTAAAATATGAAGAATTACTTAGTAAGTCTGGGAAGAATAATTTAGAGGATTTAGGAGAAATATTTAATATTGATGTAAGTGATAAGGACTTTTTTAGAAGATCTATAGAAATATTAAAAAATAAATATTATAAATACAAAGATTTAGTTTTGTAGGAGAGGGTTATTATAAAAAAGGAAAATATTAAAGTTAGATGTTTTGATAACTTTTATTTAGATGTCTATATTTATGGAGAATACACAAATAGAACTAGGGGAATTATACAGATTTCTCACGGTAAAGGAGAACACAGTGGATCATATAAAGAAATAATAGAAGTTTTGGTTAATAATTCCTATATTGTTGTCATACACGATCATAGAGGACATGGAAAGTATAATGAAGGTAAAGAGTACTTTACCTCAAATGTTGAAGAAAATATTTTTTCTGTTATGGTTAAAGATTTAAAGGCAATTAATTCATTTATTAAATGTAAATTTAAGGATGAAAGAGTATTTTTAATAGGACATAGTATGGGGGCATATTTGTCACTTAAATATTCTGAAGTTTATGGTGATTCTATAGACGGTCTCATATTGTCAGGAATTGGTATTGGGAGTAAAACAAATGTATATGGCAGTTATTTAGTATCTAAATTTATGTGTGGATTTATGGATGCAAGTAAACCTAGTAAATTTGTAAGTAATACGTTTTACAATACATTAAATAGGAGTTTTAGAGGGAAAAACAAAAAAATCGATGACTTTGAATTTACAACGTCAAATAAAGAGGTTATTGATAATTATAATAAAGATAGTTTAAGAATAAAGAAGTATACATTGAAATTCTACCATGATTTATTTAGTGGAATTAAAAGTACTTTAAGTACTAAATCTTTAGGAGGCATACCAAAAAGTTTAAATATTTTGTTATTGACTGGGAGCTTAGACCCTGTTTGTTCTTTTAATAAAGGGTCTAATAAATTGAGCAAGTCATTAACTGATATAGGAATTTATGTTGAACATATAATTTATGATGGTGCGAGACATGAAATATTTGTTGAAGATGTTAAGTATGATGCCTTTAATGATATTTTAATATTTTTATCAAATTTAGAATTAGGAGATAATTAGATGAATGTAAAGTATTTTGAAAATAGAGATATTATAGAAGAGAAATATACTTGGAATTTAGAGAAAATTTATAAAGATGTACAAGAATTTGAAAAAGAATTTAAGGAGATTAAAGAGTTTTCCAGAAAAATTGAGGATTATAAAGGTAAGCTTAATAATAAAGTAGAGGTATTAAATCTATTTAATGATCTTGAAAAAATATTAAGAGTAGTAATGAAACTTATGAATTATGCTCATATGAAAAAAGATCAAGATGGATCTGTTACCTTATATCAGGGTATATATACAAGGGTTGAGCAACTTTATTATGAATTTTTATCTATGAGTAGTTTTGTAGATACAGAACTTATTTCACAAAATGATGAATTTTTAAAGTCTCTTATAGAAGATGATGATCTTAAGGATATTAGATTTAGAATACAAAACTTGATAAGAGGAAAGAAACATATTTTATCTGAAGAAGCAGAAAAAGTGTTGAGTATGTTTGGGTCATCTATCGATGCTCCAGATAATATAGTATCTGTATTTAAAAATGTAGATTTGAAGTTCCCAAATGTAATTGACGATAATGGTAAGGAAGTTCAGCTAAATGAAGGAAATTATGGAGTTTTTTTAACATCATATAATAGAGAAGTAAGAAGAAATGCATATGAAAAATTATTTTCCACATATAGGAATTACAAAAATACTTTAGCAACTTGTTTATCTACATCAATTACAAATGATGTTTTGTATTCTAAAGCAAAGAGATTCAATTCTACACTTGAGGGAAATTTATTTAGTAATAATGTGGATAAGTCTGTTTATTTAAATGCAATTGAAGTTATGCATGAAAATTTTAATAAGATTCATAGATATATAGATTTAAAGAAGTGTATGTTGGGATTAAATGAACTGAGAAGTTATGATTTATATGTACCTTTGTTTAAAAATCCAATTAAAGACATTCCGTATGAGGAAGCTCTAGAGATATCTTTAAATGCGCTTAAACCACTTGGTATGAATTATTTGGAGATATTTAAGGAGGCAATAGAAAACAGATGGATAGACGTTTATATAAATAAAGGTAAGAGAAGTGGGGCGTATTCATCAGGAAGTTATGATACTGATCCATATATACTTTTAAACTATTCAAATTCATTTAATGATGTATCAACTTTAGTTCATGAAATGGGACACTCAATTCATTCTTATTATTCAAATAGGACTCAGACGTTTTTTAACTCTAGATATCCAATATTTTTGGCAGAGATTGCATCGACTTGCAATGAACATTTATTAAATAGATATATGCAGGACAATTCAACTGGAGATGAGTATTTATACTTTATAAATAAGGAAATTGAAAATATTAGGACTACTGTATTTAGACAAATGCTATTTGCAGAGTTTGAGCTTATTGTACATGAGGAGGTTGAAAAGGGTGGATCATTAACTAGTGATAATTTCTGTGAAATATGGAGAGAATTAAATAAGAAATATTATGGAGATAATTTGGTATTGGACGATTGTATAATTTACGAATGGAGCAGGATACCACATTTTTATTCTTGTTTTTATGTATATCAATATGCAACAGGTTATGCAGCTAGTTTTTCATTTTCTCAAGACATATTAAAAAATGGTAAGAATGCTGTTGAAAATTATATCAATAATTTTTTAAAGAAGGGTGGATCTAACTATCCAATAGAGATATTGAAATCTTCTGGAGTAGATATGACGACTAAAAAACCAATGGAAAATGTGTTAAGTAGATTTTCGCAGCTTTTAGATATTTTAGAGAAAAATATATAAAATTAAGACGATTAATTAATCGTCTTTTTATTTTTTTAAATATATTTACTAAAAATTTAAATATGAAGTATAATATTTAACGAAAAGTTTTAAAATAATTAATAGATTATATATTTGGGAATTAAGTTTTTAATGGTTGGAGAGGGTGATAGTAGTTGAAGAGAATATATAAGATATTTGTTTTTATTGCTTTGTTTTTATTTACTTTTAAATTTAATGTACAAGCTAGTGGATTTGGAGAATATGCCATTTATTATTTAGAACAGATATCTAGGATACCTAGGGTTTCCTTTAGTGACGGAGAGGTTTATACGGCAGATTATTTAGGAAGACTATTGAGAGATTTTGGATATGATACCATATTTGAGGAGATTTCTTTTCCAGATGATACGGTTTTGAATTTTACTCAGGGCTATTATTTATCTCACAATATTATTGCAACTAAAAAAGGGGCAAGTGATTTGGAAGTTATAATTGGTACCTCTTATGACTCTGAAGATGTTAATGGATCAACAGGATTTGAGGGAGCAACTGGTGTATCTGTCTTATTAGAGATTGCTGAGAGAGTTAAGGATATGAGTTTCCCATTTACTTTGAAATTTGTGTTGTTTGGTAGTGGAAAAAATGGAGAGATAGGACCAACACATTATGTTTCAACTAGATCTCAAGATGAATTGAATAATATAATGTATTTTTTAGATATAACATCTCTTGGTAGTGGTAAAAATTTATATATTTATGGTAATAGTGGGAATAAGGGATTTGTTAGGGATGAATTATTAGCATTATCTAAAGATTTGAAAATTGATCTTTTTACACCTGAGGGAAATTTGGAAGAAGGTATTCCATTTGGAGTTTGGAATGATATAGGTGATCATGTTGCATTTAAATATAGTAATGTTCCATTTGGTAAAATTGAAGCTACTTCCCTTGAAAGTTTGGATGAGATGTATGGGTTGCCCGATGATCCTACTGGAGAAGGTGTTGGAATTATCGAGGGAAGCAGTAATGATAATTATGATTATGTGATGAATAATTTCATTGATAATGTTGAGAAAAATTTATCTAATTCTGTAGAACTTGTGTTTAATTATTTGGTTAGAGAAGATAGAAGTATAAAAATAATTACTCAGTTATCAGAAGAGAATATTGATAAGATATCTCAGATAAAATATGAACTTTATAGTGGAAATAAAAAGTTGAAAGAGATTTCATTAGATGAAACTTTAATAACTGAATTTAAAGATTTGGATGAAGGAAATTATACTGTTAAGGTTGTTTGTCCAAAGGAAATTGAATTTTTGAAAGATATAGAGGAATTTGATTTTAATTTTGAAGGTGATTTAAATGGTAAATTTGTTTTTGTAAATGATGAGATTGTAACTTACACTTATAGGAAAGAATTTACTGATAATTATAATTCAGTGAGAGAAGATATTAAGAATAGTAAGTTTGAGATTAGAGCTAAAAAGCTTCTATTTGATTATTCCTCTGGAGTTATGGGTGATTATGAGGAAGAAGACGATAGTAAAAATGAAATGTTAATAAAAACTCTAGCTATAGTTTTGATTGTATTAATTGCATGTTATGTGCTTCTTAAAATTATTTTATCTAAAATTAATAAAAATGATTAAATGAAAACTTTTTGATTAAAGTTTTCATTTTTTTTATTTAAAAAATTTTTGATGTTACGATAATAGGAATAAAAGTGATTATTTAGAGAAATAGATAATTTATTTTCGTTATTCATGCGTTTTCAAGGAGGGAGAAATTAGTGAGTAGGGATACAGATAACGTTAAAAATGATAAAAATTTTAAAAAGAAACTTATTAAATCATTAGGAATCGCAACGACTCTCGCTACGATGACGAGTATTGGAATTTCAGAACTTCCCCTTAAGGAGGTTCAAGCACTTAAATTTAAACTTCCAAGTTTTAAAAAACCCAGTCTTAAAAATCCTGTTAAGAAACCTACTTCAACTTCAAAACCTTCAAGTGGATCAAGTAGTTCAAGCAGTTCGACGCTGAAACCTGTAGGAGGGTCAAGTACTTCAAGTAAACCAGGTGGTACAACATCAACGAATAAACCTGTAGGAGGGTCAAGTACTTCAAGTAAACCAAGTGGTACAACGTCAAAACCTTCAAGTGGATCAAGTAGTTCAAGTTCTGGAAATATTATTACATCAAATAAGGGATCATCAACTTCTTCTAGCTCGTCTTCTAGTGGAACTGGTAATAAAGTTACTAGTAATAATAAACCTGTTACGAATACTTCTACAGGAAGTACTAATAAGCCATCAAATACCGTTACAGCACCTAGTAAACCGACATCAAACACAGGTAGTAGTACGAGCACGACAAAAAAACCAACTAATAATACATCAAATAGTACAAGTAAACCATCGAATGGTGAAAATGGAGGTTTTGGAAGTAATAAAACAGATACTTCGGCATCTAGTAATTCAAATACAGGATCAAATTCAACTAATAAACCGAGTACAGGATCAAATTCAAGTTCAACTAATAAGCCAAGTAGTGGGAATACTTCTTCTAATAGTTCAAGTACTAATAAGCCAAATTCTAGCAATTCAAGTAGCAATAAACCGAGTTCTGATAGTCCATCAAGCTCTAATAAACCAAATTCCAGTAATTCAAGTAGCAATAAACCAAGTTCTGATAGTTCATCAAGCTCTAATAAACCGAGTTCTAATGATACAGGTAACAAAAAACCATCTTCTGGAGAGTCAAGCTCAAGCAATAAAAAACCTGGTACTGATGAAAAACCAGGTTTAGATCAGAGTTTGAAACCAACTACTACAGATAAAATTCAAATAGGTTCAAGTATTGCTGGGAATCTTATGAGTGCAGGATTTATGGTATCTAGTGTAGTTAGTGCTATACAAACTGCAGAAAGTATGAAACTTCAAGAAAAGCTTCAGGCTGAGTCTATAGCTGCCCAGGAGAAAATGCAGCAAAAACAAATGGATCATGAGAAGGAAATGTTAAGAGCTCAAGAAGCGATGAATAGTTTATCACAAGGAGGTTCTGAGCAAACAGATGCAGATGGATATTATGATGAAGATGGTAACTATCATTTTAATGATGGATCAGGATATTTAGATAAAGATGGTAATTTTCATTTAGCAGATGGATCAGGATATTATGATAAAGATATGAATTTCTATTATTCAGATGGATCAGGATATTTAGATAAAGATGGTAATTATTTCCTTTCAGATGGATCAGGATATTATGACAAAGATGGTAATTTTTATCCTTCAGATGGATCTGGAGTTTATGATAAAGATGGTAATTTTACTCCTTCCGAAGATGGTGGAAATAATATTGACGAAGATGAGATTGTTGATGAAAGATTTGAAGATGCAGTTTTACTTGAAAAAAATGAAGATAGTAAAAGAAGAAGTACTTATGCTATGTATTATGAGGATGTAGATTACGATAATAATGATATTACTAAATTTGAGACAGGTGTATCTGAGGCTAGAACGCTTAAAAATAAAGACAGATTTGAAAAATTTATTGATGAAGGAATTCTTACTTATAGGCAACTTCAAGCTATTAAAGAAAATATCGAGGGAGGTAGGATGAATTTCTTCATGATCGAGTATATGTATGAGCAAGATATATTAACTTTAGATCAATCGAATGCTGCGTTAGAGATGCTTGAGTATTTCCAAAGTAATGGAAGTTTTAAATAAAATGGTTTGAGGATTATTTATAAGTCCAAGGAGGGTTAGAAGAATTATGGATTCAAATGATAAAAAACAGAATCAAGTTAATGTTGATTTTAATTCATCAAGGAAGAAATTTTTAAATAGAGTAGCTATGGCTACAGCACTAGTTGGTGTTACTGGTATAGCAGGTCATCAGATAGGAACTGCGAAGAAAGCATCTGCGATGATGAAGATTCCAAATAAGTTTACATCGCCAATTAAGGCACCTACTTTTGTAGGTAGTAATGGATTTAAAAGACCTGTAAGTGGAGCTATAAATAGTTTTAAGCCAAGTACTGGAGTGTCTTCAGTAGTTAAGCCAAATACTGGAGTGTCCTCAACAGTTAAGCCAAATAATGTAGTTAAACCTAGTAATACTACTACAACAACAAAACCAACTACAGGTTCTACAGGTATAAAACCAGGGAATACTACTAATTTAATTAATAGATTTGAGTCAGGAAATACATCAAGTACAGGTAGTGGTGTAAAAGCACCGACTAAACCAAATACTGGAAGTACTGTGACAGCACCAACTAAACCAAATACTGGAAGTACTGTGACAGCACCAACTAAGCCAAATGCTGGAAGTACTGTGACAGCACCAACTAAACCAACATCAAATAATAATACTACTACACAAAAACCTAGTACAGGTACTACAAGTGGAAGTAGTACAGGAATAAAACCAGGGAATACTTCTAATTTAACTAGTAAATTTGAAAATAATGGTAGTAGTACGAGCACGCAAAAACCTAGTACAGGTACTACAAGTGGAAGTAGTACAAGCGGTACAGGAATAAAACCAGGGAATACTTCTAATTTAACTAGTAAATTTGAAAATAATGGTAGTAAAAAACCAACAACTGGGACTAGTTCAAGTGCAGGAAGTTCGTCATCATTAAAGCCAAATACAAGCACTTCAAGCGGAAGCTCACAAAATAAACCTAATGGACCTACTTCTTCGAATCAAAATGGATTAAAGCCAAATACTAGCTCTGGATCAAGTTCTCAAAAACAACCTGTTGTAACTCAAACAGGAAGTGGAAATAAAGGTCAAGGAAGTACAACTAATGCAAGTACAACTGGAAATAAAGGTCAAGGAAGTACAACAAATGGAGCAGGTACGCAAAATGGAACTAGTGGAAGCTTAAAACCAACTGGAGGAAATAACGGATCAGGAAGTGGTACAGCTAGTTCAAATGGAAATGCAAGTATAAAGTCAAAGGCTCCAAGTACTAAATCAGCTTCTTTAAAAACTAGTGGTGATGCAGATGTAAATACAAATAGAGTTGGAAATGTTAATATGCAACCAAGTAGCTCAAGTGGTGGTAAAACGGGTAAACTTATGACTGCAATTGGTCTTGTAAGTACTGTTGCATTTTTAGGTACAGCCATAGCTGGTATAATTCAAGGACAACAGAGTATGGAAATGCAAGTTAAGCTTCAACAAGAAGCTATAAAAGCTCAGGAAGAATTAATGAAAAATCAACAAACACAAGAATATGAGAAATTGGCAGCTCAATTAGGTGGTAAATATGACCCTGAGGCTGGAGTTATAATACTTCCAGATGGAAGTAAATTACATGTTATAACTGGAATAGTTACTCATCCAGATGGAAGCTGGACTGATCAAAATGGTAATTTACATCTACCAGATGGAAGTGGAGTTATTAAGCCAGATGGATCTATTGATATAAATGGCGTAGGTACTATAGATAAGGATGGTAATTTGGTTTTAGAAGATGGATCAGGATATTTTGATAAGGATGGTAACTTTGTGTCATCAGGAAGTATGAATCAAATAGTTGGAATGGCCACAGGTGCTGGATATGGAGGAATGTATACAGATACTAAATTTGGAGGTAAGTCTGTAATCGCACAGAGTGAGAACTATGGATATAAGGCATATAGTAGAGATGAATATGATAGAGCACAAGAGAAAGCGGTATCTCATAAAAGTGTTACAGATGGTATATTTACTGCAAGGGAATATGATGCTGTAGTTAACTTAATTATATCTTCAAAGCTTAACAAATCTATGGTTGAAAAGATGGGACAAGATGGAGCGTTTACAAGTGCTCAAATAGAAGTTATAAATCAACTATTAGATACTTTTAATTCAAGTGGTAAACTTTAATATTTAAGGATTTGATATTCAAGGAGGATGAAAAAATGGGAAATGTTAATGTATCCACAAAGGCTGATCAAAGTAAAAGAAAGGGTATTTTAAAGAAGGCTGCATTACTTGCAACTGTTGCTAGTATCACTAGCGCAGCTGCTATAGGTAACCAAAAACCAAAAGAGTCTGAGGCTTTAATAGGAGCTATAATTGGTATTGTATCTACAGTTATAGGTGTTGCTACTGGAATTGGACAGACTGCTGCAGATATTGTGTCTCAACAGAAGGCAGCAGAAGAAGCAAGAAGAGCAGAGGAAGAGGCAAGAAGACAGGCAGAAGAGCAAGCAAGACAAGAAAGGATGAGAGAGCAGCTTGAAACATCTGCTGAACACAATGTTAGATTAGCAGAACAAGAGGTTAGTGACTCTAAAGAGATAAATATATCTATTGCCGATAACTCATCACTTCAAGAGAGTCAGGCATTGGGTCATGCAATGAGATCTAAGGGAGGTTTGCAGAAGCCAAGCTCACCACCTAAAGGGATAAATGTTGGAGGATTCGGAGCAAGTGACGAAGTAGAAGAGAATGATGAAATTCAAAATATAGTAGAAGAAGATGCTTCAGATGAATATGTTGAGGAAATAGTTGATGATTTTGTAGAGGAAATTCATGATGAAGTGGTTGAAGAGTCATTACAAGAATCATTTGATGTTGATAATTCAGTTGACGAATCATATGAGTCCAATGAAGATGAGGTAGTAGAGACTAAAAAAACAGAAACTATTACTAAGAAAATTAATTTAAATAAGAACAGTTTAATTCAAAGTAATAAGAAGAGTCCAACAAAGGTAGAAACGAATGTAAGTAATAATGGAATAAGTATAGATATAGGAAATTCTTTAGATGATGAGGATGATTCACCTTCTAATGTTATAAGGTTTGATATAAATGAAAAAGAAGATGATGACGGAATTATTTATGAGGAAATTTTAATAAACTCAGGAACTAATAAAAATAAATATGACGGAGTTGAAGTAGGAGTAAGCGATGATATGCTTATGTCAACAGAAGATGCCGAAAACCATCATTTAGTTAAGGATGGATATTTGAGTGCTGAAGATTTAATACTTCTTGATTTTGCTATAAGAAGTGGAGCTATAACAGGAGAGATTCTTGATATTATGTACGATAATGGGGATATAAGTGACGAATATTATGGTGCTGGTTTAAGTTTAATAGAAGAAATAGCTCAAAGATAGAGTAATTTTACTCTATCTTTTAATTTTGTTTTTTTGCATAAAAAAATGGGTTGAACTTTTTGAGTCCAACCCATTTTTTATTGTTCTAGAAGGTCTAAATAATCTCCGAGAGTCATAGTAGTTATTTCTCCTTCATATGGCACATATTCACCAGTTTCCTCATCGTATTTTAAGAATGAATCTGTATCCATATCGTATAATAATTCGTTACCATCTGTATCGAAATATACTTCAGTTTGAAGATATTCTTTAAGTGGCATTGATAATACTTCTCCTGTGTATTCTATAAATTCTTCTGATTCAGGATCTTCTGGATTAAGTTCGTAGAATTTATCATCATCTGGATTATAAATAAGCTCTTGTCCATTTTCACCTAAGTAAATCATTTCTTCCTCTGTAGAATTAACGTCTTCATTTGTAGTACTGTCTTCTTTTGATGAAGTTCCTGAGTTTGTGTTTCCTGAGCTTGTATTTCCTGAATTCACATTATTATCTGGATTTGAGGTTTCAGAATCTGTGTTTTCAGAGTCTATATCATCAGAAGGTGTTTCTTCTTTATCTGTTGTATCACTAGGTGTCTCTGTATCTTCATTTATATCATCATCTTTATCTTCTAGTTCTTTAGCTAATTCATTTAATGTATCTATAAGATCAGGAAGTTGAATTTTAAATTCTTGTATAGAACTAAGAAGTGAAGTTAACTTTGGTTTTAATTCATCAAGTAATATATTTAATGTTATTTGGTTTTTATAGTCGCTTTGAACTATATTTGAATATTGTTCAGATAATATTTTGAATGTGTCATTAAATACTGTTATAGTTGGCACTAATGAAAAAATTGTTGAAGGTAGTTCTTCTTCTACTGCTTCTTTTAGTTCTGATAATGTTATTGAAATTTCATTTAATAATAGGTTACAGCTATTTTGATCTGCATAAGGAGAAATAGGAGAATTTGATGTATTTAATATTTGAGTTAATTTGCTAATTTCCCCATTATTTACATCCAAATAATTATTTAAGTTGTTATTTATAGGTGTGATTTGTCTAAGCGGATTAAGTTCTGGAAAAGTTTCTTTGAATTCCTCTATAAATCCTATTGAATGTGATGCTGATAAAGCTAGTTCTGCTATTTCTTCTACTGTTAAATCTTTATTAGAGTTTAGCATTTGCATTAAAGTAGTATTTTGTGAAGAATTGGAATCTCCATTTGATGATGAACTACTACTTGAATTTGATGATGAACTACTACTTGAATTTGATGATGAACTGTTATTTGAACTTGATGAATTAGTAGTAGAAGATGCATCATCTTCAGTATTTTCGTTTGTATTGTTTGTAGTTTTTTCATTTGAAGAATTATTCACTACAACTGGTCTAGATGTACGACTAGCTTTTGCAGAATTTATATTTATATGACTAACTGCACAGTTTGATATAAAAGATGCCATTAATATACCATATAATAATTTTAAATTTCTTTTCATAGGTACCTCCGAAAATATATAAAACTTACCAATTCCAAAAATTAAAATATACATATTAATTATCGAAAAAAACAGTTAAATTTTAATATTTATATAAAAATCACTATATTTTTTAATAACAATTTTTTAAAAAAAATATAGAATTTTATGAATAATTTTATCGAAAATTATTTTTGTAAATTTGAGATTAAAGATTATTATACGTATTTTTGATTGTACGAATAATAAACTGGGTATTTATAGGTAGTTAGAACTATTTTTAAAAGTAATACATATAATTTTATAAAGATTAGCTATAGTTAAAATTTAATTTTTGAGGTGCACCAATATATGAAGAGTATTTGTGAATTTAACGTAGGAGATTTTATAGAGATACATCATATTGATCTTTTGAAGTATCAAAAAGAGAGGATACTTTCCATGGGATTTACAAAAGGAACCGTCATAGAAGTATTAAGATTTGGTTATAAAAGAGGACTTGTATTATTTGATGTCAGGGGTATAATGGTTGCTCTTAGAGATGAAGAATCTAAATTTATTTATGGAATAAAAGTTTAGGGGGGTTTATGGGACTTACTAATATATCTTCGAAGAAGGAATTTATGAAAGATATTTTTAACACAGATAATGAATCAAGAAGTATTGTATGTTTAGTTGGAAATCCAAATACGGGGAAAAGTAGTATATTTAATTCTTTAACAGGTATGCATCAACATACGGGGAATTGGTCGGGTAAAACTGTTGTAAATGCATATGGAGAATATATTCATGCGGGAAATGAGTATGGTATTATAGATCTTCCAGGTATATATTCAATACTTTCGTATTCTCAAGAAGAAGAAGTTGCTCGTGAATTTATATGTTTTGGGAAATATGATGTTTTAGTTTTAGTCTGTGATATGACTTCTCTTGAGAGGAACTTAAATATATTTTTTCAAATGCTTGAAATTAATAATAGGATAATCATATGTTTAAATCTCTATGATGAGGCAAAAAAGAAGGATATACATGTAGATGTTGATAAGATGGAAAAAATGCTCGGAGTTCCAATTGTAATAACATCTACGAAAGAGAATATAGGACTTGATAAACTTAAAGATAGGATAAATGATGTTATAAAAGGAAAGTATACTTTTAAAACTTTAGATACAGAATATGATGATGAAGTTGAGAATAATGTTAGCGAAATTTTAGATAAAATGGATGATTCTATAAATTTTTTAAATAAAAGGTGGATTGCTCTTAGACTTATAGATAGCGATATTAGTTTTTTTGAATTTATGTATAAATATTTGAATGAAAATGATATAGATTATATAGAAAATTTTAAAAGCAATTTTGATAGCTATAAAGTAGAGGAAAATAGAGAGAGAATAATTGGTAGTGTATACAAAAGATGCAAGAAAGTAAAGGAAAAGTGTGTAAAAGAATTAGGAGATAAGTATACAAGGGATAGAAAAATTGATGATATAGTAACCTCAAAGAAATATGGTATCCCTATAATGTTTATACTTTTAGGATTGGTATTATTTATAACAATTAGTTTATCAAATGTTCCATCCTCTTTATTATCGAGTATGTTTAATTTTTTAGAAGGTAAATTATCTATATTTATTATGAATTTAGGATTTCCGATATGGATACATGACATGTTAGTTTATGGACTTTTTAGAGTGACTGGATGGGTTATATCTGTAATGTTACCTCCTATGGCAATATTTTTTCCTATGTTTACTTTTTTAGAAGATTTAGGGTACTTACCTAGAGTTGCATTTAATATGGATCATTTATTTAAAAAATCGGGATGTCATGGAAAACAATGTTTGACTATGTGTATGGGATTTGGATGTAATTGTGCAGGTATTATTGGGACTAGAATAATAGAATCCAAGAGAGAGAGATTAATAGCTATAATTACAAATAATTTTGTACCATGTAATGGAAGATTCCCTACCATGATAGTATTATCCACAATATTTTTTTCATCTACAACGAGTTTATTTTTTAACTCTATAATTACTACATTGGTTGTAACTATTATCGTTCTTATAGGAATTGGTGTTACTTTTTTAGTATCTTATATTTTATCTAAGACATTATTAAAAGGTGAACCATCATCATTTACATTGGAACTTCCACCATACAGGAGGCCTAGGATAAGAACTATATTATACACCTCACTAATTGATAGGACAATTTTTGTATTAGGTAGAGCTATAATGATTGCAGCGCCATTTGGGATTATAATATGGATACTTGCAAATATTTTTATAAATGACGTAAGTATAATAAACCATATAATAAATTTTCTTAATCCTTTAGGTAAATTAATAGGTCTTGATGGAGCGATATTGTCATCATTCTTTTTAGGAATACCAGCAAATGAAATTGTTATGCCTATTTTACTTATGAGTTATTTGTCTACGGGATCTTTAATTGATTTTGAAACAGCAAATTCTCTTGGAATGATTTTAAGAGATAATGGGTGGACTATAATAACAGCGATAAATATGATGTTATTTTCTCTTTTGCATTTTCCTTGTTCTACTGCTTTATGGACTATAAAGAAGGAAACTGGTAGTAATAAGTGGACATTTTTGGCTTTTTTAATTCCAACTTGTGTAGCATTTATAGTTTGTTTTTTTGTGAATATATTTTTTAATATTATTTTTAAAGTGTTGTAGCGTTTACAACATTTTTATTTTTATATAATATTATCCTGCATTTTTAATATAATTAAGGGGTTATTTTAAAATTATTTGGTAATAATAAGAGAGAAAGGAGTATACTATGGGGAAATTAAAAGAAATACTTAAAAAAGTTAAAGATTTTATAGAAAAGCTTTCTTCTAAAACAAAAAAGATAATAATTACTGCATTTATAATTTTAGTTTTGTTCCTTTCTTTTTTCTTAGTGTACTCTAATGTTACTAAGTATGGACTTTTATATTCAGATTTGGATCCTGCAGATAGCAAGTATATACATGAACAATTAGTAGATATGGGTTTAGATGTTAAAATAAGAGGGAAGTCGATTTATGTATTAAGAGATAGGGTTGATGAATTAAGACTTACTTTTTCTCCAGAGTTGAAAGGTGGTAGTAAAGGATTTGAACTTTTAGATAAGAGCAGCGGATTTGGATATACAGATGAGGAATTTTTAATACAAAAACAGAGAATTGTACAAGGAGAACTTGAGAGAACCATAAGAAATTTTTCTCAGGTTAAAGACTCACGAGTTCATATTTCGCCATCTAAGACTAGTGTTTTTATGACTGAGAAAGATCCTGCTAAAGCATCTGTTTATTTAAAGTTAAATCCTGGAGAATCTTTATCAAGAGAGCAAGTTAAATCCATAATTCACCTAGTATCAGCAGCTTGGAATAATTTACCTTTTGAGAATGTAGAGGTAGTAGATGCAAGGATGAATTTATTATCTTTAGGAATATATGATGGAAGTAATGAAGTGAATTTTACAGGGAATTTAGATACTCAAATGAATTTAGAGAGGAAATTTGAACATGAACTTGAGAGTAGAATTTTATCTATAATTGAGCCAGTACTTGGATATGATAAGGTTAGAGTTCGTGTTAATGCAGAATTAGATTTTGATTCAAAAAAGAAAACTGAAATAATAGTAGATGATAATAAGGTTCCTATAAGTGAACATCTCATAAAAGAAAATAATGGGACTTCTTCAAACGCTGGAGGTGGACCTATTGATAATAATATGTCAAATGTTGAAGAAGATAATTCTTCTGATAGGTCAAGTAGAGAAGAGAGTATAACCAATTATGAACTTTCTAAACAGGAATCGACTATTATATATGCTCCAGGCGAGATAAAAAGGATTACAGCATCTTTTGTATATGATGGAAATATAACTCAAGATATGAGAGATAATATAGAGAGCTTAATTAATGGAGTTATTGGTTTTAATGCTGAAAGAGGGGATTCAATTTCAGTAGTTGGAATGGAATTTAATGGACTTAAACAAGAAATTTCTCAGATAAAGAGAAGAAGTATTGTTCCTATAATAGTTTCAGTTGTTGCATTAATAGTCATTTTATTTTTAATAAAGATATTTAAGAAGAATAAGGATTCAGTGCCTGCATCCAAAAATGAGAATTTACCACAATCGATTTCAGATGCTAAAGAGATGATACAACAAAATGTTGAAGAAAATATTAAGAAAAATGGTATAGAAGATACAAATCCAGAGAATAAAATGCTTGAAGATGCTATTAAGAATTATGCAATAAATAAACCAAGCCAAGTAGTTGAAATTATAAAATCTTGGATGATGGAAGATACAAGATAATAGGGAGGTATGTATAGATGATAAATTCTATTAGTGGATTTAATAATTTTAATAAAGAAATTTTAACCGTAGGTAGTAGTAGACCAAATGTGTTTTCTGAAATGTTAAACAATTATATAAATAGTTTGGATAGTTATCAAAAGAGAGCTGATAATAGTGTTGTGTCTTTTATAAAAGGGGATGAGAGTGAAGTTCATAATGTTATGATAGCTATGCAAGAAGCTAGACTTACACTTCAGACAGCTATTGAAATTAGGAATAAAATGGTAGAAGCTTATCAAGAATTATCCAAGATACAGATATAATTGACAATGTGATTAATTTAGATATATAATGGATTTGTAATTGAATATTTGCTAGGGGTGCTTTAAGCTGAGAGATGGTATGAGATATATTGTCAACCCTTAAACCTGAACTGGATAATGCCAGCGTAGGAAAGCGTTAATATACGAATAATGTGTGGCTATGTTCAGTATTGAGCATAGTCATTTTTTTATGATTATTATTATGGGAGATGACTTGAAAATGTATTTTCTAGTTTTGATTTTGATAATTATATTTATATTGATTTATGCATTTGAATTAAGAAGGAGTAAGTTTGATACAAGAACATTAATTACCATAGGAGTTTTTTCAGCTCTTGGATATGTACTTAATTTGTTTAAATTTATAAGGATGCCTCAGGGTGGATCTATTACATTTTTTTCAATGCTTCCTGTTATGATGATTACGTTCATACGTGGTAGATGTGTTGGACTTACATCAGGATTTTTATTGGGGGTGTTAAAAACATTTGATGGATTGGTTATTGTTAATCCACTTCAATTTATTTTAGATTATTTATTATCTAATATGTGTTTAGGTTTTTCGAATATTTTTGGAAATAAAAATAGGATAATGATATTTTTAGGAAGTTTATTTAGTGGAATTTTATGTGTTATGTTTAATGTTGTGTCAGGAGTTTTATTTTTTAGTGAATTTGCACCAGAAGGATGTAATGTCTGGATATATTCTCTTGTATATAATTTTTCGAGCATTGGGATTGAAGTATTATTAACATCTATAGTTATGTCATGTATGCCTTTAAATAGAATAATAAAGAGTTTAAACAAAGAAGCGTAGAAATATTCTACGCTTCTTTGTTATTTTGAGCTTGAGTTTTGACATCCAAGTACATTTTCAATTTTAGAGAGAACTACTTTTTTAACTCCATCTTTTGCAGCTCCTAAATATTTTCTAGGATCAAATTCAGAAGGAGTGTCTCCAAATACTTTTCTTACATTTGCAGTCATAGCAAGTCTTAAATCAGTATCCATATTTATTTTACAAACAGCCATAGATGATGCACGTCTAAGCATATCAACAGGTATACCCACGGCATCTTTAATTTTTCCGCCATAATTATTGCAAGTTTGTACACTCTCTGAATCAACAGCGGATGCACCATGTAATACTATAGGGAAACCAGGTAACTTTTTTTGGATTTCTTCAAGAATTTCAAATTTAAGAGAAGGTTTGAAATCTTTAGGGAACTTAAATGCACCGTGTGATGTTCCTATAGCTATAGCTAATGAGTCGCAGTTTGTTTGTTTAACAAATTCTACAGCTTCATCTGGATTTGTGTATATATGACTATCTGCAACTACATCATCCTCAACTCCAGCAAGTACACCAAGCTCAGCTTCTACAGATACACCTTTAGAGTGTGCATATTCAACAACTTTTTTAGTAAGATTTATATTTTCTTCGAAACTATGATGAGAACCATCTATCATAACTGAAGTAAATCCTGCATCGATACATTTCTTACAAGTTTCAAAATCAGGACCATGGTCTAAGTGAAGAGCAATATCTAAACCGCTCTCATTAGCAGCTGTTTTAACAAGTGATATTAAATATTCTATACCAGCATATTTTATTGCTCCAGTAGAACACTGTAGTATAACAGCTGAATTTTTCTCTTTACATGCTTCAATAATACCTTGTATAGATTCTAGGTTATTTATATTGAAAGCACCTATTGCATAACCGCCTTCATAGGCTTTTTTAAACATTTCTTTAGTTGTAACTAATGGCATATAATCACTCCCTAATAAAAATTACTATAACTTTGTATATGAAATTATCTACTTATTTATTATAATATCAAAATAGAAAAAATCCAAATTTTATTGATAAGTAAAAATTTTATCATACAATATTATTACAAAATTAAATAATATTATTTAAAAAATCGTTAATATTTTTATAATATATTTCTAATCTTAGGAATCTGTGAATCATATATGTGTTCGATATAAAATTTTAGGATTTCAATTTTTGATAAACAAATATCCCTATTTTTCATTGCCATATTTGTAGAAATATCTTTAATTGATAATAAGACTTCGTGTAAATCGTTTTTATTTGAAAATAATGAGAAACACTCTAGTTCTTTTTTATGCATTAGTTCAAATTCACTAAATAAACTTATCGAAGAATCCCAGTCATCGTTTTCTAGAGATATTTTGATAACATCAAGTTTTTTATTTATCTGGTACGTTGATTGCTTAACATACAAAAATGAAAAGATTATAAGTAATATAAGTAAGGTATATGATCCATATACTGATATATTTTTTATATTAAATTTCATACTGCATTTTCCTTTTCAAACTATTATTTTGTTTCTAATTGGTATTTAAATGTACCATTAGAGTCTGTATATGCATAGAGTACATCTTTTGGAGATTTTATTTTATTTTCTTTAAGTTGTTTCATAAGCCAGTCATTATTTCTATTTATGTATTTAAGTCCTTCCTTCACAATTTCTCCATCTATTATTATGGAGGTTGGGAGATATACTTTTTCATTTTCATTATTTTTTGGTATAACTGCTATTTTTCCACTACGTTCTAGTATAGCAAAACCTATTTTAGATAGATCATAATTTCCACCAGATCTTAAGTCTTCTAATACGTCATTTATTGTTAGTTTTTCATTTTTCAAATTTTCTTTGATAAATTTGCCATCTTTGACTAAAATAACAGATTTACCACCAAATAATTTTCTGAGTTTTATATTTTTAAGTTGAATTTGAGAAATAATAAATTCAATAAATAATATTGTGAAAATACAAATAATCCCATACAAAAGAGGAATTGATACATCCTCGAGAGGAAGGGTTGCAAGTTCTGCAATCATTATGGAAACGACAAATTCATAGGGTTCTAATTGTGCTATATATCTTTTTCCCATCATCTTCATTGTAAAAAACATTACGACAAAAATTATTATAGTTCGCGATAGTACTATAAGCATCTTTAGGTTTATCCTCCGTATATTTAAATTATTAATCTAAATTAGTATTGTCTTAAATAAGATTATTATGTAAGTATATAAACAAATCTATATATAGGATTTATTATTGGGTTATGTATCACATTTATATAATAGGGTAAATATAATACTTTAGATTCAAAGAGTGTTAAAGGATTATTTAGGCTTATGTCTTATAAAAGTGCCGTAGATATTTATCATAATGATTTGGTGAATTTGTTAAAAATGCTTGATATTTATGTGATAAATTATAGGAATTTAGTATCAACTTTGAATGATATTAATTTAAATATTTTGATATCTAAGAGGAAAAAGAGGAGAGCTATAAAGCAAGTTGAGGAACTGGGATGTATAATAGATGCGTTGCTTGAATCCATATGTAAAGCTCAACAATGTTATTTGCGATATGTAAAGATGAAATGCGATGTTTTGTGTGAAATTATAAATTGGGATTTTATAAAACTTGAGATTGAACAGGAACTATTACTTAATTTGGATACTGATTTTAAGCATAAATTTTTAAGTATATATTCACCTAAAGATAATTCAGTATCATTGATTAAATCTGAAAATAATTTATAGATGTCTTCTATATAAAAAATTTTAAAAATAGGAATCTTTTTATTTAGCTGAGATTCCTATTTATTTTATGATAAATTATATTTAAATTACTTGATTTACTATTTTTAATTAGATTAGTACGGAGTGATTTTGTTGGAGAAACTTAATTTAGTTTATTTTAGGAATATTTTGAATAAAAAAATTTATGATGAGTTTGGGGATATTTTAGGAAAATTAAAAGATATTTATATTTCAACTGAGAAGGGATATCCTTTATCTATAGGATATAAAGTTTTAAGGGATGGAGAGGACTTTTATTATGAGTTTAAACAGATAAAATTCTATAGATATAAACGCAATATTATAATAAAAGTATTGGGGGTTTTTAACATAATACCTCAGAGTTATAAGTACAGACTTTCTAAAGAAATATTAAATAAACAAATTATAGATATAAATGGTAAAAAAGTTGTTAAAATAATAGATGTTCATATAGCAAGTATAGGAAATGAGCTTAGAGTTGTTGCCATTGAGAGTGGGGTTACAACTTTTTTAAGGAAGTATAATATAAAATATGTTCCAAAATTTATTAAAAAACTTACAAATAAAATATTTAAGAATCTTGAAGATACGGTTATAAAGTGGGAAGATATGGAATCAATTCAGTTTATTGAAAATGGTTTACTTATATCAGTACCGCAGTCTAAACTTTCTAAAATGCATCCAGCTGATATTGTTGAAATTCTTGAGGATTTAGATGATAATGATAGAAAAAAATTATTTGAGAGTTTTAATGATAATTTAGCTAGTGAGATACTAGAAGAGATGGAAGATTTAGATATGAGAATTGATATAATAAAAAATTTAAGTGACTCTAAGGTTATAAGTATACTTAATTATATTCCAAACTATGAGCTTGTTGATATTTTAGAGAAAGTTGATGAATCTTTAAAGGAAAGAATACTTATAAATTTGGAAAAAAGTGATATCGATGATATAAGAAATATAATGTCTTATGCTGAAAATAAGGTTGGAAGTATAATGAATACTGAGTTTATAGGCTTTAATATAAATTTAAAACTTGGTGAGATAATTGATATTATAAGGAATACCAAAGTTAGAGAAGAGTATTTATATAGTATCTATATACTTGATGAAAATAATATTTTAAAAGGAGTAGTTGATTTTAAGTCGCTAATATTTGTAGATAAAAATGTTAATGTATTTGAAATAATGAATAAAGAATTTATATATGTATATGATGATTATGATTTAGAACTAGCTGTAGAAGTTTTTTTAAAATATAATTTAGTTACTGTTCCTGTCATAGATAATTCTGGAAAATTAAGGGGATCATTATTTATACATGATATATTAACGAAAGAATTTTTAAGGATTTAGGTTGATTATAAATAAAATGGATAATGAATTAAGAAAAACACTTATAGATTATATGAATTCTTTAGATATTTTGTATGGTTTTACTGAGTGTAGAAAGTTTATAGAATTATATGATTATTTAAAAATTAAAAGTGATAGGAGATATTTAACAGAGTTTGAGAGTTTGGATATAGAAGATAGAATAAACCCTTTTTTATATTTAGAAAATGGGGAAACAATAATTTCCATTGCTGTACCGTATTACAGAGAGAATTCATCTTATAATCAAATGTTTTCTAAATATACTCAAGGTGAAGATTACCATAAGGTAGTTTTGTCGTATTTGGAAAAGATATCTCATTTTATAGAATTAAGTGGATATGAATATAGATTATTTTGTGATACTAATAATTTACCTGAGAGGTATATAGCGTATTTATGTGGTATTGGTCATATTGGTAGAAATAGTATGGTTTATACAAGTAAATATGGATCTTATGTTTTTTTAGGAGAAATTATAACAAATGCGAAGTTAAGTATGAAAAATTCATGTGAATACTATGAAAAAAAATTTAATGATATAGGATTATTTGAAAAATGTGGTATATGTAATAAGTGCTTACATAGATGTCCAAATAAAGTGTTGTTTGATAAAAATTTTAGATGTTGTGTATCTAATTTAACACAGCAGAAGAAATTAGGACTCCATGATATAGAGGGTTTAAATGGTATGATTTTTGGTTGTGATATATGTCAGGATAAGTGTCCTAAAAATAAGAATGTAGAGTATTCTAGTATAGATAGATTCGATGCTTTAGAGTTTATTAAGAATATAAGTGATGAAGATATTGTAAATATGAATAATAGTTTTTTTAAAAAAAACTTTAAAAAAGTTGCTTGTTCATGGAGGGGTAAAAAGATTTTGCAGAGGAACTCTTTGATTAAAAATAGATATAATAAAGATTTTTTGTGCAGATTATCTCTCGAGAATAATGATGAATTAAATAATTATAAGAATTTATTTTTAGATAATAATTTTGAGGAATAGGTAATGAAGAAGATATCTTTAATGAAAATTTTGATAAATATAATATTATTTTCAGAGAAAATAATACCAGATAGTATTATGAAGAAAATAGTAAATTTTGGTGTGGATGTATACATAAACAAATATGCAAAATTGAAAATTATAGGTAAAGATAAACTTAGAGAAATAAAACAACCTGTTATTTTTATTTGCAATCATTTGAGTAATGCAGATGGACTTATATTAAATAAAGTATTAAAAGATCAGGATGTAACCTTTATAATGGGAGTTAAGTTAACGCAAGATCCGATGACAAATTTAGGATGTAAGATAGTTAAAAATATACAAATAACTCCTTCTTCTCCTGATAAAAATGCAATTTCTAATTTAGTAAAACATGTTAAAAGCGGAAATAATATTTTAATTTTTCCAGAGGGTACACGTAGTCGTGATGGGAAAATGATAAAAGCTAAAAAAGGTATATATTTAATAGCGAAATTGTGTAAGGTTCCAATTATCCCCATTGCTATTTATGGAAGTGAAAAATTTATGCCAATAGATAAAGATGGTAATATGAATAATGAGACTTTCAATAATGCCGATGTATATGTTAGTATTGGGGACAAAGTAGATATTCCAGAGAAAATTAAAAGTGAAACTAAGGAAGAGTTTGAAGGGAGATTTATAAATACATTGATGCATAAGATAGCAATTATGCTTCCTAGAGAGTATAGAGGGGTATATGAAGAAGAAGTTTAAGATTATAGTAGATAAATTGATTGAGAGTTATCCTGATGCTAGGTGTGAACTTGAATATAAGAGTCCATTTCAATTACTTATAGCTACGGTTTTATCCGCTCAAACTACAGATAAAAAAGTAAATGAGGTGACAAAGAATTTATTTATAGAATATCCAAGATTGGAAGACTTTTTAAAATTAGACGAGAAGGAGCTTCAAGACAAGATAAAATCTATTGGATTATATAGGATGAAGAGTAAAAATATTATAAATTTATGTAGGATTTTAGAGGAAAGATTCGATAGCGAAGTTCCCAGAACTAGAGATGAATTGATAACTTTACCTGGTGTAGGGCGTAAAACTGCAAATGTTGTTATATCTAACTGTTTTGGTGTACAAGCTTTTGCAGTTGATGTACATGTATTTAGAGTGTCTAATAGAATAGGTATAGCTAATTCACCGACTCCAGAGAAAACCGAGTTAGATCTTATGAAAAATATTGATGAAAATTTATGGACAATTTGCCATCATACTATTATTTTTCATGGAAGGAGATGCTGTACATCTAGGAAGCCAAATTGTGGAGAATGTAAAATAAGTGAATATTGTAAATATTATAAACAAAATAATTAGGGAGAGTATGGATGAGTAAAAAACTTAAATTAGGTGTTCTATATGGAGGGATATCATCTGAGCGTGAAGTTTCTATAAATACAGGGAAACAAATAATTTATGCATTAAATAAGGAAAAGTATGATGTTGAAGGGATATTGTTAAATAATAAAGAGGATGTGTTTAAATGTAAGGGATTTGATTTTGTATTTATTGCTTTACATGGAGAATTTGGTGAAGATGGACAAGTTCAGAGTATTTTAGATGCTATGGGGATTAGATATAATGGATCTGACTTTTTAACTAGTTCACTATGTATGAATAAATATTTAGTTAAGAAAGTATTGAGTGATTATGATATACCTATGGCAAAGGGAATTATTGTAGATAGGGATTATGATTTATTAAATATTGATTTAAATTTTCCAGTTATTATTAAACCAAATATTGGAGGATCTAGTGTTGGGGTAGTTATTTGTAAAACTAAAGATAAATTATTTGAAAATGTAAAGGAGTCCTTTTTATATGATGATCATCTGTTAATTGAAGAATTTATAGGAGGACAGGAAATAACTTGTGGAATATTAAATGGGGAGTCGCTTCCAATACTTAAAATAGTTCCTAGGAATAATGATTTTTTTAATTATAAGTCTAAGTATGATAATACAACTATTGAGGAACCTATAGATTTACCTGTTGAGTTAGATAATAAGATTAAGGAAATTTCAAAAAAATGTCACAGTGTTTTGAATTGTAGGGTTTATTCGAGAGTAGATTTCATATTGAGAGATGGAATTCCATATTTTCTTGAAATTAATACATTACCTGGAATGACTGAAGGAAGTCTTTTTCCTAAAATAGCTAGGCTTATAGGATTAGATTTCAAATCATTATTAGATAATATAATAGAAAATTCTAATAATAAATATATTTAATACAAATCATTTAATGGTTTGTATTTTTTATAGTATTATAATTTAATTTGTGATATCATTCTAACATATTTGTAAATTAATTTAAGATCTAGGAGTATAAGGATGTATAAAATACTAAAAACATATAAAAATTTACGATTAGAAAAAAGTATCTCATCGGTTATATTTACTATTTTGATTATTTTAAGTATTGTTTTTCCTATTAGTTTTGTAAATTATAGGATTTCAAGTCTTGTTAACAGTTGGGAAGGTAAGGTTTATAGTGGTGTAACAATTAATAATGTAGATGTAAGTGGATTAAGTAGATCGGCTCTTAAAGATTTTTTGGTAGAAAAATTTTCTGGTAGTATAACTAACGATATTGTTGAATTTAGATTAAATGGAAAAGGAATAGATATACAGAGTAATGAATTAGGTATAACTTATGATTATGATAGAGCTATAGATGAAGCATTTAGTTTTTCAGATGGATTAACTTATACTCAAAAAGTAAATCAAATCTTGAATCCTCAAAAGATTAAAGATATTAAGTTGAATGAAATATTTGATATTTCTGATTATCAAGTGGAGAGTTTGTATAACAAATTATCAAATAGGTTTAATGTAGATCCCATTAATGCAGAGATATCTATAGTAGATGGACAACCTGTTATCGTTAAGGAAAGTTATAGTAGTATTGAAATTGATAAGGAATCACTTATAAGTATGATAAGTGATACAGATCCATCATCGGCTTTTCAAAATGGTATGAATTTAAGTGCGAAAAGTCTAAACTCCAAATATACATCTGATATTCTTGGTAAAATAAATGGAAAACTTTCATCTTATTCCACATCATATAAAAGTTCATCTTCTGAGAGGGCAACTAATGTTGAACTTTCTGCGAGCTTTATAAATGGAACTATACTTATGCCAGGAGAAAGTTTTAGTTTTAATAGAATAGTTGGACAAAGAACTAGAGAGAGAGGATTTAAGGATGCGGCTATAATAGTTGGCAATGTTTATGAATCTGGTTTAGGTGGAGGCATTTGTCAAACATCTAGCACTCTTCATCAAGCTGTTGTTAGAGCAGGTATAATACCTACTCAGAGGAGAAATCATTCTCTTCCTACGTCTTATATGCCTCTTGGATTTGATGCTGCTGTTGCTTGGGGAAGCCTTGATTATGTATTTAAAAATACATATAGTTTTCCAATCTTAATTGATATATCAACAGAAGGAAGAAATCTTACTGTATCTATATATGGAGATGTAACAGCTGTAGATAAGACATATTCAACTGTTGCTGAAACTCAGGAGTCAATTCCTTATTCTACTAAATACGTTAATGATAATACATTAGCTAAAGGAACTCAAGTTGTTCAAAAAAATGGAGTTAATGGAAGTAAAGTTAAAGTATATCTTGTTTCTAAGGATAAGAAGACTGGTAAAGTTATAGAGAAGAAACATGTCTGGAATGATTACTATGCTCCGCAGGATAAAGTTGTTAGAGTTGGAACAAAATAGATTTAATATTGATTTAAAGAGGATTATATTTGTAAATATAATCCTCTATTTTTACGGAAGGAAGTAGAAAATGAATTTTAATATAGTATTATTTGAACCTGAGAAACCTTTAAATACTGGAAATATAGGAAGAACATGTGTACTTACGAATTCAAAGTTGCATTTAATAAAGCCATTTAATTTTTCTTTAGATGATAAAAATGTTAGGAGAGCAGGGTTAGATTATTGGAAGGAAGTAGATTTATATTTATATGAAAATTTCTATGATTTTTATGAAAAATATAGAGAACATAACATTTATATATGCACAACTAAGGGTAAGAAATTTTATACTGAGTCAATATTCAAGGAGGGGGATTGTTTTTTATTTGGTAAGGAATCACAAGGATTGCCTGAGGAAATAATGGATATAATAAAGGATGAAAATAAGATAAGGATTCCGATGATAAATACCACGACTAGATCTTTAAATGTAGCAAACACAGCTAATATAGTATTGTATGAAGCCTTAAGGCAAGTTGGATTTCCTAATATGAAGTAAGTGGAGGATATCGTGGATAAGATAAAAATTATTACAGATAGTACATGTGATTTATCTAAGGATATTATAGAAAAACTAGATATTGAAGTTGTTCCATTAACGGTTAATATAGATTCTAAATCTTATGTAGATGGAGTTGATATAAATTTTAAAGAATTAAATAAGATTATTTTGGAATGTGGAGATTTTCCTACTACATCTCCCCCTAATCCTGACGTTTTTAAAGAAGTATATGAGAAATATTTAACAAAGGGGTATAAAATTATCTCTATTCATATATCAAGTAAATTTAGTTTTACTTGTCAGTCGGCGTTTATTGCAAAGGATATATTAGAAACTCAGGATATATATATTTACGATAGTTTGAATTTAAGTAGTGGTCTTGCAATGATTGTTGTGGAAGCAGCTGAGATGGTTAAAAATGGATGTGAATTTGAAGAAATTTGTAAGAATATTGGATATGGGATATCTAATGTAAAATCTATAGCTATAGTAAATGATATGAGTAATTTGATTATTTCAGGAAAGGTTAATAAAACATTAGGTAAAATTTCTAAATTAACCCGTATGAAAGTTATTATTGGAATTGTAGATGGGGAAGTTACTTTTATAGGAAAAATAATTAGGAAACGGAAAATATTAGACTATTTAATTAATTTTTTAGAGTTAGAAAATTTGGATGATAGTAGTATTATTTATATAGCGCATTCTGATGAGGATGAGTTAACAGGACTTCTTAAAAATTACCTTGAAAAAAATCAATATAAATATTATAGTATAAATACAGGCTGTGTAGTTGGAGCCTATAGCGGAAGTAAGAGTTTAGGTATTTCTATAAAATGTATATAGAGGTGATGATTGATGATTTATGATATTATAATTATTGGTGCTGGTCCTGCTGGATTATCAGCCGCTCTTTATGCTGGTAGAGCGAAACTTAGGACTCTTTTAATTGAGAAGGAATCTTTTGGTGGTCAGGTTTCTACAACTCATGAAGTTGAGAATTATCCTGGTATAGCTAAAGTAACAGGACCTGAGTTATCTGAGTATATGAAACAGCAAGCTATAAGTTTTGGAGTTGAAATAATACAGGAAAATGTTGATGATTTAACTTTGGATTCTGAAATAAAAATTGTTAAAACTTATGAGAATGAATTTAGAGCTAAATCTATTATATTAGCTATGGGTGCAAAACCAAGACTTGCTGGATTTGAGAACGAAGTTAAATTTAGGAGTATGGGAGTATCCTATTGTGCAACTTGTGATGGGGCGTTTTTTGAAGGAATGGATATAGCTGTTATAGGAGGAGGAGATTCTGCTATAACAGAAGCATTATTTCTTACAAGATTTGCAAAATCAATAAAAATTATTCACAGAAGGGATGAATTTAGAGCGGCTAAATCATTGCTTAATAGAGCTCAAGAGCATGAGAAGATTGAATTTATAGTGAATAGTGTTGTTGAAGAAGCGCAAGGGAATGGAGTTTTAGAGAAATTAGTTGTAAGAAATAAAATTACAAATGAACAAAGTGAATTAGATGTAGCAGGATGTTTTGTGTTTGTTGGATTGGATCCTATAAATAATCTTATAAAAGATAAGGTTAATTTGGATGATGCAGGATATGTTATAGCTGGAGAAGACATGAAAACAAATATACCTGGAGTATTTGTTGCTGGAGACCTAAGGCAAAAACCTTTAAGACAAATTGTTACAGCTGCATCTGACGGAGCGATAGCTTCAATCATGGCTGAAAAGTATATAGAGGGTGCAGAATAAAAAATTTAATATTTTGACTAATTTTAAAAGATTATTAAAAAGAGTGCTAATTAAATTAGCACTCTTTTGCTTTATAAATTATTTTAAGGGTTTCTAGAGATGTTTTTTCCCATGAAAAATTTTTGACATGATTCAGACCATTTATTATGATGGAACTCCTAATTTTATTGTTATTTAATATCAAATTGATTTTTTCATATATATCATCTACATCATAAGGATTTATATATAAAGGAGCGGTACCTAATACTTCAGGGATAGATGTTAAATTTGATGCTATAGTTGGTGTTCCACATGCCATAGATTCTAGTGGGGGAAGACCGAATCCTTCATATAATGAGGGATAAATGAAACATGATGCACAATTATATAAAAGAGGGAGATATAATGTTTTAACAAAACCAGTAAAAATTACATTATTTATTAGATTTAATTTAATACAACGATTTAGATAATCATTATATGATTTACCTTTTGTTCCAACTATGATTAATTTAATTTTTTTATTGTGATCATGTACTTTTGAAAATGCTTCAATTAGTCTCGTGATATTTTTTCTTGGACTAAAACCTCCAATATATAAAATGTAATTATAATTTATATTGAAGGTTTTTTTTAAAAAACTTAATGCAAGTTTTTGGTTTATAGGGCGATAAATTTTGGATGGAGATAGGTGGGTTACAAATATTTTATTTTCATTTATATTAAATGTTTTCATGATATCTAGTTTTGAAAAATTTGATACTGTAAGTATATAATTACTTTTTTTAAGTATTTTGTATATATTTTCATTATAGATTTTTAGATATGATTCACTAACGGTTTTGGGAAGTTTTGAAGGGATGATATCGTGTAATGTAGTCACTATTTTATTTGCATTTTTGTTTGGGAGTCCTATTCCATTGTGTGGATTGAAGAAAACATCACATTTATCATTTAATTCTATGGGATTTTTTGAGAGTTCCCAAAAAGATGAGAATTTAGGTATATTAGTATTTTTTGGGAGGATTTTTATAGAATCTTCCTTATTTATTTTAAGTAATTTATTTATTATTTCTGATGAGTAATTACCTATGCCACTACCATTATAAAATAGTGCAGAGCGTCCATCTATTGATATTTTCATATAAGTACCTTCTGAAAAATTATAGTTTTATAATATTAAATTTAATTTAAATTGTTAATCAAATAATAATTATTAATGCTTGGTCATAATGATATAAAGGAGGTGAAGAGAGTATTATGATGAGAGAATTTGAAATAGAGAGACAATTTGATTTAAAAATAGAGAAAATTAAACCTAATAGAGGAATCTATTTTTTGAAGACCAATAAGGGAGAAATGTGTTTAAAAAAGGTATCTTATGGAATACAAAAATTAGTTTTTATATATGGAGCAAAGGAACATTTAATAAAGAATGGATTTGAAAATATAGATAGATTTTATTTGAACATAGAGGGAAATCCATATGCTATAGTAAATGAAGATATCTATACATTATCGAATTGGATAGATGGGCGAGAATGTGATTTTTTAAATATTGATGATGTTAATAATTCAGCAAAAGTTCTTGCGAATCTTCATATATCATCTAAAGGATATGATCCACCTGAGCATTCAAAACTTAAAAGTGATTTGGATAGATGGCCAAGTATTATGGATAAGAGGATAAGATCATTTGATAAGATGAGAGATTTAGTTAGAAAAAAGGGTTTAAAGAACGATGTAGATATGATATATATTAAAAATTATGAGTTTTATAAAGATATAGCTAAAAAGGCGTATAATATTTTTGAAAAATCTAATTATTATGATATTTGCAGAGAAATTGAGAATGAGAAGAGTTTTTGTCATCATGATTATACACATCATAATATAGTGATAGACAAACATGATAATATAAATATTTTAGATTTTGATTATTGTAAAAGAGAAGTAAGAAGCTATGATATAGCGAATTATATAATAAGAGTTTTAAAAAAGAATAATTGGGATATAAATATCTGCAAGAGTATAATTGAGAGTTATAATAGTAATTTAGAATTAAGATATGAAGATATATTTTTAATATATGGTTTTTTGTTATTTCCTCAAAGGTTTTGGAGGGTTTGCAACAGATATTTTTATAATGATGTATTAATAAGGCAAAATGTATTTTTAAGTCAGTTAGAAAAGTTAGTAAATGAACGCGAAAGTTATATGAATTTTATAGATAATTTTGAGAGGGAGTTTTTAATAAAAGTAAATTAAAACGTGTAGAGTTTTACACGTTTTAATTTTTTTTGTTGACTTTTAATTATTATTAAGTGTACTATTTTAGTAAGTAAAATAGGGGGTTATTAACTTTATTTTTAGGGAGGATTATTATGGAGTTAAATTTAAATAATAAAAATATAGTCATTATGGGAGTTGCGAATAATTTTAGTATAGCTTGGCATATAGCTAAATCTCTTAATAATGCAAATTCTAATATAATATTTACATATGTTAATGATAGATTTAGAGATAATATAGAAAAATTATCTAAATCACTTAATGATAACTATTTAATAGTTGAATGTGATGTGACAGATGATGAAAGTATACGTAATTGTTTTAAAGTTATATCGGAAAAGGTTGGAGTAATACACGGCATAGTTCACTCTATAGCATTTGCAAATAAGAATGAATTAAAAGGGGAGTATTTAAATACAACTAGAGATGGGTTTTTATTGGCTCAAAATGTAAGTTCTTATTCATTGACAGGTGTTATAAAAGAGGCTGAGCAGTATATGACTGAGGGAGGTAGTATAGTTACTCTTACATATTATGGAAGTGAAAAAGTTGTTCCGAATTACAATGTTATGGGTGTAGCTAAGGCTTCGCTTGATATGAGTGTTAAGTATTTAGCTAATGATTTAGGACGTAAAAATATAAGAGTCAATGCTATTTCGGCAGGGCCTATAAAAACGTTATCGGCTAAGGGAGTGTCTGATTTTAATTTAATATTAGATGAAATAGAGAAACAGTCTCCACTTCGACGTTTAACTGATCCATCAGAGGTTGGTGATACAGCACTATTTTTGATGAGTGATTTATCAAGGGGTATAACTGGGGAAATAATACATGTAGATTCAGGATTTAATATTTTAGGTGGAAGAAATACTATATAAATTGTATCAAAATTTATACCTAGTGAATAAATTGAAGTAAACATTTATTGTTATGGAAGATTTATGAAAATAGGAGATATAGTAGTTAGAAAATCTTATGATAAGGATATAAAATTTAAGATAGCAGATATTAAAGATATTAATGGAGAAGTTATTTTTATACTAAAGGGAAAAAGTATAAGGATTATAGCCGATGCTTTAAAGGATGACTTAGAGATTGTAGATAACAAATATGATGACAATTTATCTCAATTAGTCAAAGGTAAACTTAAACAGGCATTGAGTAATAATAAAAATTTAGATTGCAGATTTAGTGATAAAAATTATCGTAATGATATAAAAAATGATGAAAATAGAAGTTTTAAGGCAAATAAAAAAAAAGGTCTTACATTTGGGAAAAGTGGTAAGATATTACACGTAGATGGAGATCTTGAATATTTAAATAAATGTATAGAAGTTTATGAGGAACTTTTTGTCAATGTATATGGTGAATGTGTGGATGAAAGTAAACAACCTGATGTTATATTAGATTTAGTAAGTTTTTATAAACCAGATATTGTGGTTTTAACAGGGCATGATAGTATGAGTAAGAATATAGTTGATTATATGGATTTGAACTGTTATAAAAATTCTAAATATTTTATGGAAAGCGTTTGTAAATTACGTTCTTATGAAAAAAATTTGGATGATTTAGTTATATTTGCAGGTGCTTGTCAGAGTTGTTATGAAGCTTTAATTGGAGCCGGTGCTAATTTTGCGACTTCTCCTGGTAGAGTTTTAGTGCATTGCTTGGATCCGGTTCTTGTGTGTTCAAAAATTTTTAATACATCTATTGATAAAACAATCAAGATAAGTGATGTTATTAGTGAGACTATAACTGGATTTAATGGTATTGGAGGAATACAGACAAGAGGAAAATATAGGGAGGGGTTTCCTAAATCTTTCTATATGTGAAATAGATCATTTTAGTATTTACATACTATTTGCTTGGTAAATTTTGACAAATAGTATGTATTTATGATATAATTGTATTTGGAAAGAGGGTGTTGATTTTGGATGGTTTTAAGACACTAGCATCCATAAAAAAGGACATAGAGGATCACGTTGGTCATAAAGTAACATTAAAAGCTAGCGGAGGAAGAAGAAAGGTCTTTATAAATGAGGGTACTATAGAAAAAACATATCATAGTATTTTTTTAATAAGATTAAAGAATGACACCCAACGAATAGTAACATATAGTTATTCTGATGTATTAACTAATACTGTTCAGATAGTTTATGCTAGTTAGTACTTGTAGAATATATAGGTTAAACATATGATAGTTTAAAAATTTAGGTTTATCATTGATTAGATAAACCTAAATTTTTTATTATTAAATATGTAATATTTTTATTTTTACATTAATAATTATATATTAATTAAGTCGTGGAGGTAATAAAGTGGAAGAGATAAATTTAGTAAAACAAAAAATTAGTTATGAATGTAAAAATATAGAGGGACATAATGATTTTGTAGTTAAAGGTGAATATTTAATTCCAGATACTCATCCAGATGTAGATAAAATATTAATGATAGATGTAAAACCTAAGATTATTAATACTGAAGCATTTATGGATAAGATATTTGTAGAGGGAGAGTTAATATACAGCATTGTTTATGTTGCAGTAGATGATGGGAAAAATAATACATACAATGTTTCTTATTCTGATAAATTTAACCTATATATTGAAAGTTTTGGGATGAGAAAAGAAAATTTATATAATATTAAAGTAGATATTTCGGATAAAAAATCATTGTTGTTAAATGAGAGGAAAATTAGTATAGAGGCACATTTGAAATTTAGTTCGAATTCAAATGAAATATTGGATATAGATATTATGAATGATCTTGAGGATCAAGATGATATACAGCTTTTAATGAAAGATTTGGAGATATGTGAACTAAAAGGTACATTTACTGAGGAATTAATGAATGAAACATCAATAAATGTACCTTTAGATAAAGGTGCTATTGGAAAGGTATTAATATGCGATTCATATATATATAAAACAGAGTGTAAATTATTGGATAATAAGATAACATATAATGCTTATTGTAAAGTGAAGGTATTGTATAAAGAAGTTAATTCTGATAATTTAAATTATTTAGAGCAGGATATATATTTAACTAAAGATTGTGATGTGGATGATATAGATTCTAGTATGATCCCAGTACATAATTGGGATATAATTGGATTTGAATATATGATAGATGAAGATGAGTCTGGAGAAAGTAGAGTTATAAATAGTTATATTAACATAAGATGTAATCTTAAAGTTTTAAGTAAGAACATATTGTCTATAATAGATGATGCTTATAGTAAAAATTCTTTAGTTAATTTAGTTAAAAATACTTATAAAATTAATAATGTAGAGGCATATGGCAATATAGATACAATAATTAAGGATAATATAAACGTAGAAGATGTACCGGTTTCTATAATTTATACTACCGGTAGGTGTAGCATATTAAATAAAAAAATCTTAGAGGGTAAGCTTGTAATAGAAGGTGTTATTAATGCTGAAATTATATATAAAAATAGTGATGGAGAATTCTTAAATGTAAAACAAGCATTTCCATTTAACACTAATTTTGAGAATGAAAATATTAAAATAGATATGGATTCAGTATTTAATGAGAATTTAGAAAATATTGAAGCGTTTATTGAAGCTAAGACTATAGGTATAAAAGCGGTTGTAAATATAAGAGTTTATATTAATTCTGAAATTAAAAAAGATATATTGGTTGATATGTATAAAACTCAGGAAGAAATTCCTGTTAAAGATTGTAGTGTTATAATATATATTGTAGGAGAAGAAGATACTCTTTGGGGTATAGCTAAGAAATATTGTGTTTCAATAGAAGATATATGTAGGATTAATAATTTGGATCAAGAAGATGAAATAGCTGGGTATAAATTATTAATACCATCTAAAGCTATATTTTAAGTAGGAGCGTAGCGATGCTACGCTCTTTTTTTGCAATGAATTTTTATAAAAAAAATGTACATAATAAATATGGCTTGTTTAAAGAATGGTATATAAGGATTATTAGAAAATTATGAATATTATTTTTTATAGTGGTTAAAAATATTAAAGTGTATGAGGTGAGAAGTTAATGAGTTATGGTATTAAGGGTGAACTTATAATTATTGGTGGAGCGGAAGACAAGAGTGGAAGCAGAGAAATATTAAGAAGAGTTGCGAATATGATTGATAAAGAAAAAGATACTATGATAGTTTCTACATTAGCTTCTGATTTAGGTAGAGAAGTTGGATATGATTATAAAAATTTATTTCATGAACTTGGAGTTAAAAATATTGAAATTTTAGATATTTCCTCTCGAGATCAATGTGATAATCGAGATTTATTAGATATGGTAAAAAAAGCCTCATTAATATTTTTTACGGGTGGTAATCAGCTCAAAATAACTAGTTTGGTAGGGGGTACACCTCTATATGAAGAAATGAGGAAATTTCATGATAATGGAGGTATATTTGCAGGTACTTCCGCGGGGGCATCGGTTATGAGTGAGACTATGATTGTTAGAGGACCTGATGAAGAGTCGCCAAGAAAGAATAATTTATCTAAATGTCCAGGATTTGGATTTATGCAAGGAGTTATGATAGATCAACATTTTGCCCAAAGAGGAAGAATAGGAAGACTACTAGGTGCTATTGCAGAAAATCCAAGTGTTCTAGGTATTGGTATAGATGAAGATACGGCAATAGTAGTGAATAAGAAAGAAGGTTATTTTAGTGTTATAGGTTCTGGAGCTGTTTATATAATAGATGGTAGATATTTAACTTATAGTAGTTTGTTAGAGCAAGAAAATGAAGTTCCTTTGAGTTTATTCAATGTTAAAATGCATGTTTTAAAAAGTGGAAATTGTTTTGATTTAAATAGAAAGCAACCACTTGAGGAGGAAAGAGTAAAATAATGAAAATTTTAAATTACAGAGCTTATGAGGGTAAAAATATTTATTCTCATAGAAAAGTGGTCAGAATGGATGTAGATTTACAAGGATATTGCGAAACACCTAGTAAGTGCATAGATGGATTCAATGATAAATTGATAGAGTTATTGCCGGAAATTTGGGAGCATAGATGTGGAATAGATGAGGACCATGGGTTTGTAAAGAGATTGAGAGAAGGAACTTATTTGGCTCACGTATGTGAGCATACTATTATTGCGTTACATAGTAGAGTTGGATTAGAAATAGCTTATGGTAAGGCTAGGGAGATAAAAGGAGATCTTTATTATGTTGTTTTTGAATACATTTACAAGAAAACGGCATTAGCTATAGCCAGGCTCGCCATAGATTTGATAAATTCTTTGATATCGAAGAAATATATAGATTTACAATCAAGGATAAGAGATATTAAAAATATATTAGAATATGAAAATTTAGGACCAAGTGCTTTGGCTCTTTGTGAAGCTGCAAAAAAACAGGGCATACCTATTATAAGATTTGATGATGATTCAATGTTTCAGTTTGGATATGGAAGATATAGTAAGATGATTCAAGCGACAATAGATTCAAATACAAGTTCTATTAGTGTGGATATTGCAAGTGATAAAGTTTTAACTAAAAAACTTTTAGAGATGCAGTTTTTACCTGTGGCAAAAGGAGATAAGATCAATAGCCAATTAGAATTATTGATAGAAGCTGAGGCTATAGGATATCCAGTTGTTCTTAAGCCAAGATATGGATATCAGGGTAAAGGAGTATATTTAAACATTAAAAATGAAAAACAGTTAATAGAAGCTTATAATAAAATTAAGTCAAAATATAAGGATATTATGGTTGAACAATATATTGAAGGATATGATTATAGAGTTTGTGTTGTGGATGGAGATGTTATTGCAGTATCTAGGAGGAATCCACCTATGGTTAAAGGAGATGGAGTCTCTACTATTAAGGAATTAATAGAAATTCTGAATTCTGATGAATCTAGAGGGGATGGGCATGAGAAACCACTTACTAAAATTAAGATAGATAATGAGCTGATTTTTTGTATATCTAAAAGTGGATATAGTTTAGATAGTGTTTTAGAGGATGGTAAGGAGTTGGTATTAAGGGAGAATTCAAATTTATCTACTGGAGGTACTTCAGAAGATTGTACAGATAAAATTTGTAAAGAAAATATTGATATTTGTATTAGAGCCTCTAAGGCTATAGGACTTAATATTTGTGGTATAGATCTTTGCTGTATGGATGTTTCAAAGCCTTTATATGATAATGGAGTTATAGTTGAGGTTAATGCAGCTCCTGGTATTAGAATGCACCATTATCCAAGTGAGGGAACACCAAGGGATGTAGCTAATGTTATTGTTTCTGCGTTATTTAAGAATTCTCCTAAGAGTATACCATTGATTGCGATAACAGGAACTAATGGTAAGACAACTACAACTAGGATTGTAGCTCATACATTGAGAGGACTTGGTTATACTGTTGGTATGACTACGACTAGTGGAGTGTTTTTAAATGATCAATGTATAGTTAAAGGAGATATGACTGGTTTTTTTAGTGCGAGGAGTATATTATTAAACAAAGATGTTGATGTGGCTGTGTTAGAAACTGCTCGTGGAGGAATTATAAGAAATGGTTTGGCTTATGATTTAGCTGACGTTGGAGTAATTACAAATATAAGTGATGATCATTTGGGTATCGATGGTGTTAACACTTTAGAGGAATTAGCACATGTAAAGTCTTTAGTTATAGAAGCAGTTAAACCTGATGGATATTCAATAATAAACGGTGATGATGATATGTGTAGGAAGATATCGTCTAGAGCAAAAGGTAATTTGATAGTATTTTCTAAGGATAAAGATAATGAGTTTTTAAGAGAAAATTTAGATAAGGGAAACTATGGAATATATATATCTAATAATTCTATTTATGTAGAGAAAAATAGAAGGATATTTCATATTGCTGATTTAAGAGATATACCTATTACCTTTAATGGGGCTCTTACTCATAATATAGAAAATGTTCTTACAGCAACTGCATCTTTAGTGGGACTTGAAATAGATTATTGCATAATATCTAAAGGGCTTAAGAGTTTTCAGTGTGATGATAAACATAATAAAGGAAGATTTAATCAGTTTGATGTTAGAGGAGTAAAAGTAATTTTAGATTATGCTCACAATATTCAAGGGTTTAATGCTATTTTTAGTAGTATAAAGAATATGGGGTATAGTAAAGTAACTGGTGTTATAGGAATACCAGGAGATAGGAATGATAGTGTTGGATTTGAAATTGGAAAACTTTGTTCTAAATATTTAAGTTTTAGTTATATAAAAGAAGATAGCGATAAACGAGGAAGACAAGAGAATGAGGTTGCAAATATTATTAGACAAGGTTTTGGGAATAACAGTAATTTTAAAATAATACTCGATGAGGGAGAAGCTTTGAGTGAGGCTATTGATAATGCTAAGCAGGGTGATTTAATAGTAGCTTTTTATGAGGATTATGATAAGTTGTATAAGGTGATTTTAGATAAACAGAATATAACTCCTAAAAAGGGATTAGCTTAAAAAATAATCAGGGTTTCTTTTGTATCCCTGATTATTTTTTGATTTTAAATACTCTTTTTTATATAATTTAATAAGTTATACGAGAAATGGGAGAGTTATATGAAACTAAGGAGTTATGGCAAGATTAATATTTTTTTAAATATTTTGGGGAAAAGAAAAGATGGATATCATGATATTGAAACATTGATTCAGAGAATTGATTTGTTTGATGATATATATTTAAAAGTAGATAAAGAGTTTGAAGGAGTATACATAGAAATCGAATGTGATAATCATCAAATACCTATAGATCATAGGAATTTGTGCTATAAAGCTTGTATGTGGTTTATAGAAAAGTATGGTTTGAAGGGGAAAATATATATAAAAATACATAAAAATATACCCGTATGTTCAGGCCTTGGTGGTGGGACAAGTAATGGAGCTGAAATAATAAAAGCCTTAAACTATATATATAAATTAGATATTCCTATAGATGTTTTATGTAGGGATAGTATTGTATTAGGTGCTGATTTTCCTTATTGTATTTTAGGAGGAAGTGTTTTATGTGAGGGTATAGGAGAGAAAGTAACGAAATTAAAATCTTTTGAAGATAAAATAATTTTAATTATAAAACCTGATTTTGGTTTTTCTACTAAAGATGTTTATAATAAATTTAATTTATATAATATAAAATATAATATAAACAAGGATATGATCATTAATTATTTGAATAATGATAAGTTCTACGATGTTTGTAATAATATTTCAAATATATTGGAATATTCGGATGTAGAGAATATGGATGTTATACGAGATATGAAATATAGATTAATAAATAGTGGTGCCATTAATGCTTCTATGAGTGGTAGCGGGTCAGCAGTATATGGAGTTTTTGATAATTTATATTTAGCTCAACGCTCGTATGATATATTTAAAAAAGAATTTAATGAAGTATTTTTAACAAAAACTATTAATGAGTAGGGTGTGTAGATGTTTAATTTACATGCCTTATTTTTGTGCATAATTACAAAAAAATAGTAAATAATAAAATTATTAATTAGTTTGGAAGGAATTAATATGATGAATTTACTTAATGTTATGAATAAAAATTTTTATTGGTTAATGATAATTGTAATTGGAATATTAGCTTTTATTGAATTAAGGGAGGTAAATCAATTAAAGAATGATAAAAATGTATGTAAAGCATTAATTTGGATTTATTCTTTTGGAACTTTAGGTATTTTTATTATCAATATTTTGAAATAGGAGGTATATATGGAAGAGAAAATTAAAGAAATAATTTCACCGAATGTAAATGAAATTAATAGTTATCTAAAGGAATTGCTTAAGGATAATTCAGATGTTGTATTTAGAGAATTTAATGTGTCGGGTAAGAAGTGTTTACTTGTTTGTATAGATGGTATATCGGATAAAAACTTAACAAATAATTTTGTAATGGAAACTCTTTTAGATAACAATAGTTTAGTTAATCTAAGTGAAAAACAATTATTCGATATACTAACTACTTCTGATATGAAAAAATCTTCTAATTTAAGAGATTCAATTATCGACTTATTATCTGGAGAAACCCTTCTTTTTATCGAAGGGAAAAGTGAATGTTATATTATTGCAACAAGGTCATGGCCAAATCGTGGTGTAGGGGAACCTTCGGGTGAGTCTGTAATACGAGGATCTAGAGATGGTTTTACAGAAACTATAAGGTCTAATACAGCTCTTATTAGGAGAAGAGTTAGAGATACAAGGCTTAGGATAGAATCTATTAAAGTTGGGGTTAGATCTAAAACTGATACTGCTATTGTTTATATAGATGATATTGTTAATGAAGATGTTTTAACAAGAGTTAAAAAGAAGTTAGAAAGTATAGATATAGATGCAATATTAGATAGTGGATATATTGAACAATTGATTGAGAATGATAAATGGTCTATATTTCCACAGGTTCAAGCAACTGAGAGACCAGAAGTTGTATCATCTGCAATTTATGAAGGTAAGGTTTGTATTATAGTTGATAATTCCCCTTTTGTTCTTATAACGCCAGCAACTTTTTCTAATTTATTTCAAACTCCAGATGATTATAATCTTAGATGGATTTATAGTACATTTTCTAGATTAATAAGATTTTTTGCTCTTATTATATCTTTAGTACTTCCATCATTATATGTTTCGGTGACTAGTTTTCATACGTCTATTATTCCAGCAAAACTTGCCTATTCTATAGCAAGTTCTCGTCAAGGGATTGCATTTCCTCCGATTTTTGAGGCTGTTATAATGGAAGTTTTTTTAGCATTTTTGCTTGAAGCAATTGTTAGATTACCAAAAGCTATAGGATCAACGATTGGTATTGTTGGTGGAATTGTAATAGGTCAGGCAGCTGTAAGTGCGGGTCTTGTTAGTCCTGTTATGATAGTTATTGTTGCTCTAACAATAATAAGTGGGTTTATGTCGCCTAACTACGAGGTTATGCTGTCTATTAGATTATTTAGGATAATGTATATAATAATATCTGGTATTTTTGGATTTTATGGAATAATTTTAGGAACGTTTGTTTTTCTTACATATTTATTGAAAATGGATAGTTTTGGGATTCCTTATTTATCACCAATTGTTAATATGAGAAAAAAGGATTTTAAAGATATATTTGTGAAATATCCTCTTTATTTATTTAAGGATAGGCCTAAGTATATGGATACTCAGGATAAAAAGAGACAGAAATAAAGGAGTTATATATGAGAAATAATGCAGATCGTAAGGTTATACGAAGTTTTGGGGTTTTTTCAACACTTTTTTTAAGTTTAGTTGGATTTGGAGTTTTTACTTATACCAAGAATATAGGCAAAATTTTGGGTAACAACGCTTTTTTTCCGACCATTATATATGGAATTATTTATTTAGCTGTTATTTATATAATTTATAATACTGTTAAGATAAATAATAACAATGAACTGAATATTATTGTGGAAAATTTATTTGGGAAGTTTATAGGGAGAATATTATTATTTTTAATTAGTATAGGCATCATATTTTTGATATCAATGCAGCTTAGAATCTTTATTGATTCTATAAAATTATATATATTTCCAGAAATAAATAGTGAGTTTATGATAGGAGCGACGCTTATAATTTGTTATTATGTGGTTAGATTTGGGGATAAAGTTCTAACTGGTATTAATGAAATAATGTTCGTGTTTCTATTGATATGTTGTTTTGTAACGTTTGCCATAGTATGCAAAAATATAAATTTAGATAATATGTTACCTATGAACATAGAAAGTGGGTATATATATTTAAAAGGGTTTTTAACTTTTAGTAGTTATTTTATTGGATCTATGATGCTTTATTATATTCTTCCAAGATACAGGAGTGAGGGTAATGAGAAGGTAAATGTAAATTATAAGTCGACGATTTTATCATTTGTATTTTTATCATTATTATTTCTTACATGTGTTGGAATACTTAATATAAATCAAACTGTGAAATCTAATTGGCCTATAATCATAGCATTTACTACGATAGATGTTCCTGGAGGATTTATTGAGAGAGTTGAGGGAATTGTTATAACTATAGCCACTATATTTTTTATAGTAAATTTTATAAATTTATATTTTTATGCTAGTTATGTAAATAGTAAATCTTTAGGATTATTTAGGCATAAAGTTTCATCGACAATGTTTATACCTATTATATATATTTTAACTTTGATTCCTAAAGGAGTTGAGGATATTGATTTTATAATAAATACGTGGGTATTTTATATATCTTTAATTCTAGTTTTTTTTGTACCTGTAGTTCTTTTTTTAGCGACTTATATAAAGAGGAGCATTGTAAAAGGAGAGGGTGTAAAATGAAAAAATTAATGTTTGTATTTTGGGGTATTTTTATATGTGTTATTATGAAATCATGTACATATTCTCAGAGTATTGATACAAGACTTTTTGTATCAGGAATAGGTGTTGATATAAATGATGATGGTGATTATTCTTTGTATTTATCTTATCCTGATATATCAGAATTTTCTCCTGAATCTTCAAAAATTAAAGGGGCAGGTAGCATCGATGGGTTTGGTAAAACGTTTTATGAAGCTATGTATGATATTGTAAGTAAAACTAAAAAAAATATTGATCTTGATCATGTTAAGATAGTTGTTATATCTTCTAAATTAGCTAAAAATAATAATAGTTTTTGTGAAGTATTGGACTATTTATCTCATAATCCTCAAATTAGTAGGAGGATTTTCATGTGTATAGGAGATGGAGATTCAAAAGATTTTATAAATTTTAAATCTAAGTCAGGTGAAGACTCTCAAATATTTATTGAGGAATTAATTGAATATAATAGTAAGAAAAATGGAATTAAGTCTGTGACATTAAGTAATATGTTGGATTATTTTTCTCAAAATAAGAATATATTAATACCTGTTTTAAGATTAAATAATGATAAGAATGTAATGAGTATAAAAGGAAGTTATATTTTAGATAATGAAAGTTATATAGATGAGCTTAATCTTAAAAATACTAGGGTAATTAACTTATTAAGAGGAGATAATGATAAAATTATATATAGTATTCCTTTTAAAAGCAGGTATATAGATTATGAATCTGAGAGTACCAAGAGAAGAATAAATATTATAAGTCATAAAAATATGAATTTGGAATTGAATTTGAATACAACTATAAAAAATTGTTTGGATCCTAATCATATATTTTCATATAATATCATGGATGATTTAAATAATAATTTAGATAATATTATTAAAATAGATTGTATGAATTTATTAGATAGATTTTATAAAAATGGTATAGATATATTAAATTTAGAGAATTATTTTTATAAATTTAGTCCAAAGATTTGGAGAAGTGAGATTAGGAGAAATCCTAATTGGATAGAAGGTTTTAGTATAAATTTAAACATAATAAATAATATAACAAATACAGAAAATATATCGTTTTAATGAATAAAAAATTTGATAAATGTAACAATTACCTTGAGGTGTAATTATGAAATTTATCAAATTTTTATTTTTTATGTTATTTATTTTAAGCTTAAATTTTTTAAATATGGACAAGGTATGTGTTAAGTCAAGAGAGAATTTAATAGAGCTTGATTATGAAGAATTGAGTGAAAATATAATAAGATTTCATTTTATAGCTAATAGTGATTTAGATTTTGATCAATATGTTAAAAATGCTGTTAAGGATGAAATTATGGATTATCTTGAAAAAGATTCAAAATTAAAATCAAGTAAATCTGATAATATTGACTATTTAAAGGGAAATTTAAACAAAATAAGGGAAATTGCTATAAATGTTCTTAATGATTATAGAGTGTATGATGAGGTTACCATAGATATTGGTAAAAAATATTTTGATGAAAGAGTGTATGGATCTTATATAATTCCTGAAGGCATATATGATTATTTTATATTGAATATAGGACAGGCATCTGGTAAAAATTTTTGGAGTTTGTTATTTTCGAGCATAGGTTTTATACAAAGTGATGATAAAAAGATAGATTCTATTCCATCTATAATAAAAAGTAATAAAAAGGATTCTGAAGTTTTTAGCTCAAATGATAAATCAAGGGTAAGTCGTGTGAATGAAGTTAAGGTATCTTTTAAAATAATTGAGATCGTAAAAGGGTTTTTTAAAAAAATATTTTAAGCTACACTATTTAAATAAGTATAGCTTAAATTTTATCTAAGATTATTTATTATAGATGATAAGTTCTCTATGAAATTTAATTTTTTAATCTTATTAGTATTATTTTTTAGTGAGGTTAAAATTTCAGAGTTATCTATTAATTCAACAAATTTGTTAATACTTTCTTGATTTTGTGTTATTCTCATACCTATATTATTTTTTATGATAAAATCAGCATTTAGTTCTTCCTGTCCAGGCATAGCATCAAAAAATACTATAGGAAGATTTGAAGAAATGGCTTCTGTAAGTGTAAGTCCACCAGGTTTTGTAACTATGACATCACAAACACTCATATATTTACTGACCTCTTTAGTAAAACCAAGTAGGTGGAATTTTATAGAATTTCCGGTATAATTTGAAATAATACGCTTAAATTTTTTATATAAATATTCATTACGTCCGGCTATGATAATTATTTGGAGGTTTCTATTTATTGTTATTAGAAGCTTAAATATTTTAATTACATAGTCAACTCCTAGACTACCTGACATAATTAGTATGGTGAAACAATTTTCATTAAAACCTATAGTATTAAGAACATCTTTTTTATCATAGGGTTTTAAAAAGTTAACACTAACAGGTATACCAATCGGATAAATTATATTTCTATCCACTCCTCTTTGTACCATATCATCAGTCATTTGTTCGCTTGCCGTTATATATGCATCTACATTGTTAGATATCCAAAATCTATGTGGTCCATAATCAGTTAATAAATTAATTAATTTAATTTCGGGTATATTTCCAAGCTCTTTTAGATATGATACCATTTGAGTTGAGAATGGATGAGTAGAAATCATTATATCAGTCTTAAAATCCAATATAATTGGAAGTAGTTTTTTGGATAAACTTTTTAAAATTGAATAAAAAACGTCTAAGGGAGTATGATTTTTTTCAGCATAATAATAGATTTTTCCATATAAATTTGAGTATTTCTTAATACATTCACTATAAGAGGATGTTAGTAATTTGTTAAACGATGGATTAATATTATCTATTGTGTTTAGTGTTTTTACAGTATAGTTTAAATTTTTATATTTAATGTGTTCATAAATCGCTTCGGCAGCCTTTATATGGCCACCACCTATATCTGACGTAAAAATTAAAATATTCATTTTATTAATATCCCTCAAAAAATATAATTTATAAGCATCGTTTATTTGATATTTACACTAAAAAAATACTTTTTTATGCTTAATTATATAGATATTTTATTTAAGTTTCAATATAATTAATTAAAATGTAAAACTAGGATTGTTATAGCTTTATTTTATTTTTGTAGTGAGATTATTTTAATTAAAATAAAACATTTATATACATCTTACAAATTATTTTATTTAAATGTAGTTTTTTAGGAGGAAATTATGAGTTGTAAATTTGTATTTGTAACTGGAGGAGTTGTTTCATCTTTGGGGAAAGGTATAACAGCAGCATCTCTTGGAAGACTTTTAAAAAATAGAGGTCTTAGGGTATCTATTCAAAAATTTGATCCATATTTAAACATAGATCCTGGAACTATGAGTCCATATCAACATGGGGAAGTTTTTGTGACTGATGATGGGGCTGAGACTGATCTAGATTTAGGGCATTATGAAAGATTTATTGATGAAAGTCTCACAAAAGATAATAATATAACTACCGGTAAAATTTATTGGGAGGTTATATCAAAAGAAAGAAGAGGAGATTATTTAGGAGGAACTGTACAAGTAATTCCACATATAACAGATAAAATAAAGGATTTTGTTTATTATTTATCTAAAGATAATAAATATGATGTTATTATTATAGAGATTGGAGGTACTGTTGGAGATATAGAATCTCTTCCTTTTTTGGAAAGTATCAGACAAATTAAGTTTGATATAGGTTCTGATAACGTTTGTTATGTACACGTAACACTTGTACCATTTTTAGGAAAAGCTGGAGAACTTAAAACAAAACCGACCCAGCATTCAGTAAAAGAATTAAGGAGTATAGGTATTCAGCCAGATATTATAGTTTGCAGGACGGAGAAGGAATTATCTAGTGATCTTAAAAGAAAAATTGGTTTATTTTGTAATGTATCTCAAGAAAATGTTATTCAAAATTTAGATGCGAGTAATTTATATGAAGTACCTCTTCTTTTGCATAAGGAAGGATTTGATGAGAAGGTTTGTAAATCACTAGATATTCATACGAAGGACATAGATAATTCTGAGTGGATTGGTATTGTTGACAATATAAAGTCAATTAAAGATGATGTTGAAATTGCAATTGTTGGTAAATATGTAGAGCTTCATGATGCGTATATATCTATAGTTGAATCTTTAAATCATGGAGGATATTTAAATAAAGTTAATGTGAAAATAAGGTGGATTAATGCGTCTTGTGTTAAAGAAGAAAATGTTTTTGATTCCTTAAAGGGTGTTAATGGTATACTCATTCCTGGAGGATTTGGGGATAGAGGTATAGAAGGTAAAATTTCTGCAATAAAGTATGCAAGGGAAAATAATATACCGTTTTTAGGAATATGCTTAGGCATGCAGTGTACTGTTATAGAATTTGCAAGAAATGTTTTAGGATTTAAAGATGCTACATCATCTGAGTTTAATAAGGATTCAAAACATAAAGTTATAGATATAATGGTTGATCAAGTTAATATTGAAAATCTTGGTGGTACAATGAGGCTCGGATCATATCAGTGTAAGTTATACAAAGATTCTAAAGCTTATAGTGCTTATAATTCTGAAATAATATACGAAAGACATAGGCACAGATATGAATTTAATAATGAGTATAGAGAATTGTTTTTAAATAATGGTATGATATTATCTGGTATAAATACTGATAATGATTTGGTAGAGATTGTTGAAATTAAGAATCATCCGTGGTTTGTTGCAGTTCAGTTCCATCCTGAGCTTAAGTCAAAGCCTAATAATCCACATCCACTATTTGTAGATTTCATAAGATACAGTAAAGAATATAAGGATTTAAGATAAATTTGTTGACAAATTTTAAGTAATTTTATAATTATATTTTATAAAATATATCCTTTTAGAAATGCCTTTCTTGAATCTTTTCTTATAAAATTACCTTGTTTTTAGAGACATATTTTTTAAATTGAGAGGAGGATTTTACAATAAATTTATTATTGTAAAATATTTAAATATATGAATATTTTGAAATTAGAAGAAATGTCTTTATCAGAGCTTAGACAATCCGCTAGGACTCTTGATATTAAAAATTATTCTAAATTAAAAAAGGATGATCTTATTCATAGGATTTCTGAATTATCTCCAACTATAATTGAAAAAGATGGTGTTATTTTGGTTGAAAAAATAAAGTCGAAGATGGTTAAATCTACTGAACAAGATTGTAATATTAACACTGAAAATAGTGGGGATAAATTAGATAAATTTCAGGATATGATTTTAAATTCTGAGAATGCTAATGGTGTTTTGGAAATAAATGATAATAATAGTTTTGGATTTTTACGAGGAAAGAATTATTTGACTAGTATGGAAGATGTTTATGTTTCTCCTTCTCAAATAAGAAGATTTAACTTAAAAACTGGGGATCATATAATAGGTAAAGTTAGAGATCCTAAAGATGGTGAAAAGTATAGAGCTCTTTTATATGTCGAGAGGATTAATGGATTTTTACCAGACGAGGCGATAAAGAGGAAGAATTTTGAGGAACTTACTCCTATTTATCCAAATGAGAGATTAAAACTTGAGAGTGGAGATGGAAGTGATTTATCGACTAGATTAATGGATATAATATGTCCTATAGGTAAAGGACAACGTGGTATGATTGTTGCACCACCTAAAGCTGGTAAGACAAGTATATTAAAAAAAATAGCACAGAATATTTTGAAAAATAATGAAGATATAAAATTAATAATTCTCCTTATAGATGAAAGGCCTGAGGAAGTTACTGATATGCAAAGAACAATTGAAGGTGGGGAAGTTATTTATTCTACTTTTGATGAGGAACCGAATCAACATGTTAAAGTTGCTACAATGGTACTTGAAAGAGCTAAGCGTATGGTTGAACATGGGAAAGATGTGTTTATTTTAATGGATAGTTTAACGAGACTTGCTAGGGCATGTAATTTAACAATTGTACCTACAGGTAGGACTCTATCAGGGGGGCTTGATCCTGGATCATTGAGAATACCTAAAAAGTTTTTTGGTGCTGCAAGAAACTTTGAACAAGGTGGGAGCCTTACGATACTTGCGACAGCTCTTGTTGATACAGGATCTAGGATGGATGATATGATATTTGAGGAATTTAAGGGTACAGGTAATATGGAAGTTCATTTAGATAGGAAATTGCAAGAAAGAAGATTGTTTCCAAGTATTGATATATATAAATCAGGAACTCGAAAAGAGGATTTATTGTTTACAAATGATGAAAGGGAAATATCTTTCTATCTTAGAAGAATAATGCATAGGGAGGGGAACTCTGAAAATATAATAGAGAGTTTAATAAAGGTATTCCAGAATACTAGGAATAATAAAGAATTTATTGATTATTATAAAGCCATAATTGATAAAGATGATAATAAATAAAAGGACCTTTCTTAATTTTTTTAAGAAAGGTCCTTTTGGTTTTTTAGTTATCTTCAGATTTGATGTTGAATTTTTTCCTGAATTTTTCAACTCTACCACCAATATCCACAATTTTATTTTTGCCAGTAAAGAAAGGATGGCAATTGGAACAAATTTCAACTTTTAATTCGTCTTTTACAGAGCCTGTTGTGAATGTGTTTCCACAAGCACATTTAACCACGGCATTGTTATTGTAATTTGGGTGAATACTTTGTTTCATTACATATACCTCTTTCGTTTCATTATACACCTTTCTGTATTCTATCATATATAAATAAAATTAGTCAATAAGAGCAAAAGTAATTTTATATGAGCAGGTATTCTTATTTAAATATTTATTTAAAATTATTCTTTAAATATTTTGATTTGTACGTATAATTAACATTATAGGAGGGGATGTATGAATTATGGCGAAATTATATTTTAGGTACGGTGCAATGAATTCAGGAAAAACTACAGCTATGCTTCAAGTAGCACATAATTATGAAGAAAAAGGAATGAAAGTTTTATTGTTAAAACCGAGCATTGATACAAAGGGAGATAACAAAGTTGTATCTCGTCTTGGAATAGATAGAGAGGTTGATTTTTTAATTTCACAGACAGAGAGTTTAAAGAATTTATTGAAACCATTTAGAGATAATGTTGATTGTATTATTTTAGATGAAGTTCAATTTTTGAAGAAATTCCAGATTGATGAATTATTTGAGATAAGTATTATTTGGGATATACCAGTTATTTGTTATGGACTTAGAACGGATTTTTTGATGAATGGGTTTGAAGGTAGTGAAAGATTATTACTTATAGCTCACTCTATAGAGGAACTCAAAACAATATGTCAATGTGGGAAAAAGGCTATAACTAATGGAAGAAAAATTAACGGAAAGTTTGTTTTTTCAGGAGATCAGTGTGCGATAGATGGTGAAAAAGATGTGACTTATGAACCATTGTGTGGTAAGTGTTTTATTAAAAGAAGAGAAGTTTATGATATATAATATTAATATTGTTGAAAGTTTGGGGTGTGACAGTTGAAAAGATTGGGAGGACAAGCACTTATAGACGGAATAATCATGATTGGAAGAAAATGTAGTGCAATTGTTCGAAGGAAATTAAGCGGGAGAATAGATATAGAAACTAGAGAAAAACGTATTGTAGAACCTTCTGGTATTGAAAAAATATTTATTATCAGAGGTATGATTAATTTTATAAATACTATAAGAGATAGTGTGAAAAATTTAAATTTATGGGAGATTAGTAGTGAAAATGGTAAATCTAATATTTCCAATAGTTTTATAAAGGTAATTACAAGAAATAGAGTATTAATGTTTGTTTTAAGCAGTATATTTTTGATGTTTATTTTTTTTATTTTGCCTGAATTTATTGTATTTATAATTCCATCTATTAAAAATATTCAATTGATATCTTTTATTAAATTTATAATTAGATTGATTTTGATATTTGCGTATATTATGGGAATATCATCAAGCTCTGAATTATCTAAAATTTTGAGATATCATGGGGCTGAGCATAAGGTTATTAATTGTTATGAAAGTAAGGGTGAATTAACTGTAGAAAATGTAAAAAAATCATCAAGATTTCATAAGAGATGTGGAACTAATTTTATAATTTACATATTGATTTGTTATTTAATGTTGTTTTTTATTATACCGAGATATAATTTTTTAATTAATATATTGATAGAATTAATAATTTTTCCAATTGTAATTGGGATATCTTATGAAATATTAGATTATATGGAAAGAAGCGAAAGTATTTTTTCATCTATGCTTTTTAGTATTTCAAAGCTTATTCAACAATTTACGACTAAGGAACCTAAAGATGATGAGATAGAAGTTGCAATTATTGCATTGAAAATATCAGAAGGTATAAAAGTGAAAAATACTATAAAAGAATTGTTTTTGATGGGTAGATCGATATTAAGAGATGCGAATATAGAGTCTTATTCATTAGATTCTAGATTAATAATTGAATATTGTTTGCGTATTACGCCAACACAAGTATTTACGAGTGAGGTTGAGGTTTCTAAGGAAGATGAGAAGAAATATTTAGATTTAATTGATCAAAGAAAAAATGGGAAACCAATTGCTTATATGGTAGGAAAGAAAGAATTTTATGGAATAGATTTCATAGTTAAAGAGGGTGTTTTAATTCCTAGAACTGACAGCGAAATACTTGTAGATAAAGTTTTAGAAATTTTAAATAATAATGAGAATTGTTTAAGTATATGTGATTTGTGTTCAGGGAGTGGTGCTATTGGGATATCTATACAAAAAAATAATAAGAATGTGAATTGTACATACGTAGATAATTACGAAATTCCTCTAAAAGTTACTGAGGAAAATATATATATACATGATTTGAAGGATAGGAGCTATGTTGTTAAGAGTGATTTGTTAGAATTTTTTATAAAAAATGGATTAGAGCTTGATGGTATAGTGTCAAATCCTCCATATATAAAAAGTAAAGATATAAAGAATTTAATGAAGGATGTTAAGGATTATGAACCTCATGAAGCTTTAGATGGTGGTGATGATGGTTTATCGTATTATAGAAAAATTTGTGAGCAAGCTAAGGAAGTTTTGGTTGATAATGGATTTATTGCATTTGAAATACCATATAATAAGGCGTTTGATATTATGTATATAATGACTAATAATAATTTTGTAAATATAGATATTTATAAAGATATTAATGAGCATGATAGGGTTATAATTGGATATTATAAATCTAAAATTGAGTAGGGTTATAATATCATTTATTGTTGAAATTTATACAAATAAAACTTATAATAATTAACTAGATGAAATAAAGATCATGGAGTTGAAAGTTAAATGCTTCAAAGGTTAGATTTTTTAGAGCAAAAATATGAAGAATTGTCTATCAAAATAAGCGATCCCGAGGTTATGTCTAATCAGAAAGAATGGCAAAAGCTTTGTAAAGATCATTCGGAACTTGAGGTTATTACATTAAAGTATAGAGAGTATAAAAAAGTTTTGGATGATATAGAGTATAGTAAAGAAATGTTAGATGATGAAGAAGACAAAGAGTTTCGAGAACTTGCTCAGGAAGAGATTAAAGAATTGCAAAATAATAAGATAACTATTGAAAATGAGTTGAAAATTTTACTTCTCCCTAAAGATCCAAATGATGAAAAAAATGTGTTCGTTGAGATAAGAGCAGGTACTGGAGGGGATGAAGCTGCTCTATTTGCTGCGAATTTATTTAGGATGTATTCTAAATATGTAGAAAATAAACGTTGGAAAATAGAAATGATAAGTGTAAATGATACTGATATAGGTGGATTTAAGGAAGTTGTATTTATGATCAAAGGTAGTGGGGCCTATAGTAAGCTTAAATATGAGAGTGGAGTACATAGAGTTCAGAGGGTACCTGATACTGAAGCTTCTGGTAGAATACATACATCAGCTGCAACAGTTGCAGTTTTACCTGAGGTTGATGATGTTGATGTTGAAATAAATCAAAATGATTTGAGGATAGACGTATTTAGATCATCTGGTAATGGTGGTCAGTCAGTAAATACGACAGATTCAGCTGTTAGGATTACTCATATTCCAAGTGGAATAGTTATATCATGTCAGGATGAAAAATCTCAATTAAAAAACAAAGAAAAGGCAATGAAACTTTTAAGAGCTAGATTATTTGAAATTGCGGAGCAAGAGAGATTAAAGCTTATTGCTGAAGATAGGAAAAGTCAGGTTGGATCTGGAGATCGTAGTGAGAGGATAAGGACATATAATTATCCACAAGGTAGGGTTACCGATCATAGAATAGGGTTAACAATTTATAAGTTAGATAGTTTTATGGATGGATATATTGATGAAATAATTGAAGGACTTATAACAGAGGATCAATCAGAAAAAATGAAGCAAATGGGAGAAAGTATATAGTATTTGAATTTATCGCCATAAGATTTTTCTTATGGCGATAAATTCATATACATATATGGGTGTTTGTATGGAAACTAAGATTGTAGATTTTTATAATGATAAGAAGGAATACAATTTATGCATAGAAGCTTTAAGGAATAGTGAGATTATTGTATTTCCAACAGAAACTGTATATGGGATTGGAGCTAATGCATTAGATAAAAATGCAGTATTAAAAATATTTGACATTAAGCGTAGGGAAAGAGATAATCCTTTGATTGTACATATAGCAGATAAGGAGATTTCAAGGTATGCAAAGAATATAGGATATGGTGCGTATAAACTTATAGATAAATTTTGGCCGGGACCATTAACTATAATTTTAGAAAAAAAGGAAATAATGCCCTATGAAACTACTGGAGGACTTGATACTGTAGCGCTTAGGATGCCAAATCATCAAATTGCACTTGATTTAATTGAGAAAAGTGGATTTCCAATTGCAGCACCATCTGCAAATATTTCTGGGAAACCTAGTGGAACTAGTGCAAAAAGATGTTTTGATGATTTGAATGGAAAGGTTAGTTTTATTATAGATGGTATGCAAAGTTATATAGGACTTGAATCTACTGTTATTAGTATGGTTAATGATGAGGCTGTAGTTTTAAGACCAGGATATGTTACAATTAATGATATAAAAGATGTTATACCTAATGCAAAATTATATGGTAAAATTAATGATAAATTTATTAAGGATAAACCTATATCTCCAGGATTGAAGTATAGGCATTATGCACCTAAGGGAGAGATGATTATTCTAAAATCAGATTTAAATAGTATAGGTAAGTATATAAAAGAGAGAGTAAATTCTTATAAGATTATAGGTGTTCTGTGTTTAAGAGAAAATTATAAATTTTATGATGAATTAAATAAAACATTAAATTATATTCTTAAAGTTGTAGTTGTTGGAAGTAGAGATAGTTATTTAGAATTAAGTAGGAATTTATTTGAGAGTATAAGGAAGTTTGATGATTTAGAATGTGACTTTATAGTTAGTGAATGTTTATGCGATGATTTTTCTAATGCTATTATGAATAGACTTCTTAAGGCGGCTGGACATAGGTTAATTACTTTGTAGGGGTGGTATTTGATGAATATATTATTTGTTTGTACTGGAAATACTTGTAGAAGTATTATGGCTGAAATTATCCTTAGAGAAAAAATTATGGATAGATTTGGTGAAAATGATTTGAAATCATTTAGAATTGAATCTGCAGGTATTATGGCAGATGAATCAACTTATATTTCATCTAATGCCAATAAGGTTTTAGAAGAATTTTATAATAAGAAATTTGATAGTAATAGAAAAAGTAAATTATTAGATAGTAAAATTATAGATAATTGTGATATTATTTTAGCAGTTACAAGAGATCATAAAAAGTTTATAGAAAGCAATTTTTGTGTAAAGGATAATAAATTATTTACAATTTCGGAATTTGTTGATGAATGTTGTGATATAGTTGATCCTTACATGGGTGATATAGAGATATATAGGGCTACATTACTTAAACTTGATTATTTATTAAACAAAGTATTAGATAAATTAAATGAATTTGGAGGATAAAATGAAAAATGTTTTTGAAATAAAGCATCCGATAATACAGCATAAGTTAACACAGTTAAGAAGTAAAGAGACACGTACATGTGATTTTAGGAAATTATGTGATGAAATTGGGGTATTTTTAGGTTATGAGGCACTTAAAGATATTAAAATGTTGGATAAAGGGATTGAAACACCAATAACATTTACGTCAGGTAAAATGATAGAGGAAGAAAATATAACATTTGTGGTTATTTTAAGAGCAGGTCTTGGAATGTTAAATGGGATTTTAGAAGTTATACCTAGTGCTAAAGTAGGACATATCGGACTTTATAGAGATGAAAATACACTTGAAATTGTAGAGTATTTTTCTAAACTACCAAGTGGAATTGAGAATACAAAAGTTATGTTATTAGATCCAATGATTGCGACTGGAGGATCTATAATTGACTCTATAAATATTTTAAAAGCAAAGGGAGTTAAGGATATAAATGTTTTATCATTAATTTCATCTCCAGAGGGTTTGAATAAAATAACAACTAAATTTGATGACATTAATATATATACAGCAGCTATTGATGATAAGTTAAATGAAAAGGGATACATAGTTCCTGGATTAGGAGATGCTGGTGATAGGATATTTGGAACGCATTAGATTTAATACGTATCAGAATAATTTTTGAATTTATTGGAAATTATAAGTACATATTTAAAATGAGATATTTAGGATGATTTTATGAAATATATAACATTATTTATTTTTAGTATGATGATATCGTTGTTTTTGACGCCATTATTTATGAATATTTCCTTTAAATTTGAGTTTTTAGATATTCCTAGGGAAACGAGAAAGGTTCATGGAACGCCAATGCCTTTTTTGGGTGGAATAATTATATATATATCATTTCTTATAACACTAACTTTGCAAAATTCATTTATTGATAATAATCATTTTAGGATAATAGTTAGTTCAACTATTATTTTAATTGGGGGTATAATCGATGATATATATCCTATTAAACCAAAAGAAAAGCTGATTATTCAGATTATTGCTATTAGTATTTTGGTATTTAATGATATTTATATAAAGGATATAACGTTTATACCTGGGGGTAGTACATATTCATTAGATTTTTTAGGAATACCCTTGATGTTTATATGGGTAATAGTGCTTACTAATGCATTTAATTTGATAGATGGGTTAGATGGTTTAGCTGCAGGTATTTCACTTATAGTGTTTATAACTATTTTTATAATAAGTGTGATATCTGGGAATTTATCTAGTGCTATTATATCATCTGTTTTATGTGGTACGCTAATTGGTATACTTCCTTATAATTTTTATAAAGCCAAGATATTTATAGGTGATTCTGGAGCTCAATTTATTGGGTTTATTTTGTCTGTTATTTTAATAGATGGAAGTAATACCATAAATGGAGAGTTTATTATTTTGATTCCAATGATTATTTGTGGGGTACCATTATTTGATACTATAACTTCAATAATACGACGTAAATTGAAAAATTTACCTATAATGCAGGCTGATAAGGGTCATGTACATCATAAGTTAATAAGATTGGGTAATTCGCATCCTAAGGCAGTTATTATTATGTATTTTATTGAGATTATATTTAGTGTAATAGCTATTTTCATGGTCATATCAAATAGGATCAATTTCTTATTTCTGTTAATTATTAGTGTAATTTATGTTATTTATTTAATGGTTAAGCTTGATATTTTTCAACTGAAGAAGGATGAATAATTAATTTATATTTTGAAGGAGATATTATGAGTATAAAAGTTATTAGTGTTTTTGGAACAAGACCAGAAGCAATTAAAATGGTTCCGCTTATAAAGGAGCTACAGAATAATAAGAATTTTGAAAATATTGTATGTGTGACCGCTCAGCATAGAGAAATGTTAGATGATGTATTAAATAAGTTCAATATAATACCGGATTATGATTTGAACCTCATGAGAGAAAAGCAGACATTAACAACTTTAACTACATCAATAATGATAAATCTTGAAAAAATATATTTAGAAGAGAAACCTAAAGTTGTGCTTGTACATGGTGATACAACCACAACTTTTTGTTCTAGTTTAGGAGCGTTTTATCAAAAGATTGATATAGGGCATGTTGAAGCAGGATTAAGAAGTAATGATTTATATTTTCCATTTCCAGAGGAAGCAAATAGAAAATTAACTGGAGTATTGGCAAAGTATCATTTTGCACCTACTAATTTATCTAAAAATAACCTTTTAAAAGAAGGTGTAAATGAAAAGAATATATATGTTGTAGGTAATACAGTTATAGATACAATGAAATATACAATAAGTAATAATTATATATTTAGAAACAAAATATTAAGAGATATGGATTTTTCACGTAAAGTAATTGTAGTTACAGCACATAGGAGAGAGAGTTGGGGAAAACCTATAATAAATATTTGTAATGTTGTAAAAAAAATATCAGAGGAATATGAGGATATAAAAATTGTATTTTTAACGCATTTAAATCCTATAGTTAGGGATACAGTAAATTCTATTTTAAATGGCATATCAAATGTATATATATTAGATCCTATAGATATATACGATTCACATAATTTATTATCTAGGTGTTTTTTTGTTATGACTGATTCAGGTGGTATACAGGAGGAGGCTCCTCATTTGGGTAAAGTTGTTTTGGTTTTAAGAAATGAGACTGAGAGGGAAGAGATGATAGAAGAAGGGATGATAAAATTAGTTGGAACGGATAGAGATAGAATATATAAATTTGCAAAAGAATTGATAGATAATGGAATTGAGGATAAGGTGATAAGTAATGTTTATGGAGATGGGAATACATCAAAAAGGATAGTTAGCATACTAGAAAAAAACTATTTAGGTAATAATTAAAAAATTATAATTAACTTTGTATATTGGTACCGTATAATATAATGTGGTTTTATTTAATCTAAGATAAATTAATATTTGGAGGAGCGGCTAGCATGCAAAGATTTAGAATTAGAGGCGGTAGGACGCTTAACGGTGAGATTGAGGTTAGTTCGGCTAAAAATTCTGTATTACCTATAATAGCGGCCACAATACTATGTGATGATGAATGTATAATTGAAAACATACCTATGCTTGATGATGTTTTTGTTATATGTGATGTACTAAGGAGTTTGAAAGTAAAGGTAGATATAAATGAGATAGATAGTACTCTTAGTATAAATAGTAAGAATATGCTTCCACTTGATTTATCTGAGAATTTAGTAAGGAAGATGAGAGCTTCATTTTTAGTATTAGGACCTTTAATATCTAGATTTGGTAAAGCTTGTATTTATATGCCAGGAGGATGTAATATAGGTCTTAGACCAATTGATTTGCATTTGAAAGGATTATCAACTTTAGGAGCAAATGTTTCAATTGTGAATGGATGTGTTGAAATTACGGCAAAAAAATTACTTGGATCTAAAATATATTTAGATTTTCCTTCAGTAGGAGCTACTGAGAATTTAATTATGGCTGCTACATTGGCTGAAGGAAGAACTATAATAGAGAATGCAGCTAAAGAACCTGAAATAGTAGATTTGGTAGTATTTATAAATGGTATGGGTGGAGATATAGAAGGCGCAGGGACATCTAAAATAATTATAAATGGCGTCAAAAATTTGAGAGGTACTAGGCATATTCCTATTTATGATAGGATAGAAGCTGGAACTTATATAGCACTTGCAGCTATTACTAAGAGTAGATTTAAGGTGAGGGGGATAAATGAGGAATATTTAAATCCGATTTTATCTAAATTTTATGAGATGGGACTTGATATGAATATTGATGGGAATGAAATTTTTGTAAATGGTAATGTTGATTTAAGAGCTATTAATTTAAAAACTTTACCTCATCCTGGTTTTCCTACTGATATGCAACCACAATTGATGGCATTATTATCGGTTACAAATGGTGTTAGTACTATTACTGAAACTATTTTTGAAAATAGGTTTATGCATGTTATGGAATTGTGTAGAATGGGAGCTAATATTTCTATATATGATCGAGTTGCTATAATAGAAGGTGTGAGTAAACTAATATCATCGACTGTAAAGGCTACAGACTTAAGAGCTGGAGCTGCACTTATACTTTCAGCACTATCTTGTGATGGTGAAAGTGAGATTACCGATATATATCATATTGATAGAGGATATTCAGGAATAGAGTATAAATTAAGAAAATTGAATGCTAGTATAGATAGAATATAAATTAAGAATAAAAAACATCCATTATTTTGGATGTTTTTTATTTTGTAAGAATATATAACATATTAATAAATAAAATATTATATATTAAAGATTAGTAGAGGTAAAATGTTTTGATTAAATATATTTTAAAGAAGTTTTCATTATTATTATTAATTTTTATGTGTGTATTTTTTTTATTGCCTTTAGCAGTTATTGGTATTAGTTATAATGAAGATTTTAAAGGTTTCATTAATGTTAATCAGGAAGATGTTATTATAAAATTATATAGACATGAAACAGATAGTGTAGAAGAATTGAAATTAGAAGAATATTTAGAAGGTGTTTTGGCAGCTGAAATGCCTGTGAAATTTGATATAGAGGCTTTAAAGGCCCAGGCAGTTACATCTAGAACATATGCAATTAGCAAGGTAATTAGTGGGGTAAAAATACATAATGTTGCTCATGTTTGTGATACAGTCCATTCTCAGGCTTATATAGATGAGAGTATGTATGAGCAGAAGTTTGGTAGTAAGAAAGATGAATATATAGAAAAAATAAGAAGAGCTATAGACGAAACAAGAGGAGAAGTCTTGTATTACAATGATGAAATTGTTAATAATGCATTATATTTTGCAATTTCAAGTGGATATACCGAAAATTCATCAGATGTATTCTCGTTTGACGAGCCATATTTAAAATCTGTTAATAGTTTATTTGATCAAGATGCACCAAATGTTACCAAGGAATATGTATTTAGCGAGAGTGAGTTTGTAGATAGGATAAATAATAAATATTCTAATGCGAATGTTAAAAACTATGATGATATTGAAATTTTGGGTTATACGGAATCAGGATCAATATATAGGATAAGATTGGGGAATGAGATTATTAGAGGATTAGATTTCAGATATTTATTCGAGTTAAATTCGAGTAATATAGATATGAAAAAGGAAGATAATAATATAGTTATAAAAGTTAGAGGTTATGGTCACGGTGTTGGTTTGTCCCAATGGGGAGCAGGAAAGATGGCTGAGCTTGGTTATAAGTATGATGAAATATTAAAACATTATTATAGTGGTGTTAAGATTAAAAAGGTTTCAATTTAGTGATGCCTTTTTCTTTTTTTTTTGTGCAAAATGTTCTAAAAATGTATTTTTTTACTAAAAGTGGACACAATTAGAATGGAGGTGTTAAAAATGAATAATTTAAAAAGGACAAAAATATTTGGCAAGAAGGAAAAGATTAATTTATTTGTTTTTATTGGGATAGCAATAGTTTTAGCGTTAATAATTTATTTTAGTAATTCATCATTTAACAATAATTACGCAGAGGGTAATAAAACTCAGGTTACAGATAATACGAAATTTAATGAAGAATTAAATATCAATGAGAGTAATATGGATAATGCCCTTCAAGTTAATAATATACCGAGTGATACTAATACTAAAAATGAAGATGTATTGAATACTTCAAATAATCAGGAAGTAAAAGATATTGTAAGTAAAAATGATAATTTAGATAAATTGTCAAATACCGATATTGCAACAAATTTAATTGAGGATAAAAAAGATTTGGTTAACAAAGAGGTTGTTGATGTTGATTTAGATAAAGATAATGTTCAAGTTTCAGCATCCACATTAACATTTTCTAGTCCTGTTGAGGGCTCATTAATAAGAGAGTATTCAGTAGATACGATGTATTCTAAGACTTTAAATACATGGAGAACTAGAGATGGTGTAGATTTAAAGGCTGATAAGGGTGAATCTGTTATGTCTGTTTTAGATGGTGTTGTCGAAAAAATAGATAATGATTTAACGGAAAAGGGACAGTATATAGTAATTAAACATGATAATGGATTTAAAAGTGTGTATACAAATTTAGATGAAGAGATTAAGGTTGTCAATGGTCAAAAGGTTAGGAAAGGTGAAGTTATAGCAACAGTTGGAAATTCATCAGGTAATTATTCAAATGAGGATTATGGATCACATTTAAATTTTGTAATGTATCTAAATAATGAAGAAGTAAATCCAGCAGATTATATAAATTTTAAATAGTTGTCCAGTCGAGGTGACTGGACAACTATTAAAGGAAGATATGACATGAAAGATTATATAGAAGAAAGGGTTTTAGGTGTTGCAAAATATATAATAGATTCTAAATCTACTATAAGAAAAACAGCTAGAGCCTTTGGAGTTAGCAAAAGCACTATACATAAAGATATGACTGAACGTTTGCCTAAAATTAACCCTTTAATAGCTAGAGAAGCTAAGTATATATTGGATTTAAATAAAGCAGAAAGGCATATACGTGGAGGTAATGCTACTAAAATGAAATATAGTAGTGGAGAAAATTAATAATTGCTACTAATTTAAAGTAAATTATAGATAATATAATAAAATATAGCTTAAAACGAAATAAATAATTATAAAATAGATTAAATTAGTATTGCAAAATCAAATTATATATAATATAATAAAAATGTTGATGGATATTGCTGGCATAGCTCAATTGGTAGAGCAGCTGACTTGTAATCAGCAGGTTGTGGGTTCAAGTCCTATTGCCAGCTCCAGTAACATGGAGGAATTCCCGAGTGGCCAAAGGGGGCAGACTGTAAATCTGTTGTCTTTCGACTTCGCTGGTTCGAATCCAGCTTCCTCCACCATTAAGGGCGCATAGCTCAGCTGGGAGAGCATCTGCCTTACAAGCAGGAGGTCACAGGTTCGATCCCTGTTGTGCCCACCATTTGCTGGCATAGCTCAATTGGTAGAGCAGCTGACTTGTAATCAGCAGGTTGTGGGTTCAAGTCCTATTGCCAGCTCCATGCTTTAATCCTTCTTGATAGAAGGGTTATTTTTTATTTTTTGTGTAAATTTTTATAATCTAGGAGGGTTGATATGAAAAGGTTATTTACTTCAGAATCTGTTACAGAAGGTCACCCAGATAAAATGTGTGATCAAATTTCTGATGGTATATTAGATTTTATATTAGCTAAAGATCCTTTAGCTAGAGTAGCGTGTGAAATTAGTGTTACAACTGGAATTGTAAACGTTATTGGTGAAATTACAACTAATTGTTATGTAGATGTTCAAAGTATAGTAAGAAAAATAGTAAATGATATTGGATATAATAAGGCAGAATATGGTTTTGATTCTAATACTTGTGCGATAGCTAATTTTATACATGGTCAATCATCTGATATAGCTATAGGTGTTGATGAATCGTTTGAAAAAAGAAATGATGTAGTTAGTGAGAATAAATTTATAGGTGCTGGTGATCAAGGCATAATGTTTGGATATGCTTGTAATGAAACTGAGGAATTTATGCCACTTCCTATAATATTGGCTCATAAATTAGCTAAAAGATTGGCAGAAGTTAGAAAAGAAGGTATATTGAATTATTTGAGACCTGATGGAAAAACTCAAGTTACGGTTGAGTATGATGGAGACAAGCCTTTTAGAATTGACACTATACTGATATCAACTCAGCATGATGAAATTGTGACCCAAGATAAGATAAGAACTGATTTAATAAAAAATGTTGTAGAACCCACTATTTCAAAGGAATTATTAGATAATAATACTAAGTATTTGATAAATCCGACTGGACGTTTTGTCATAGGTGGACCTCATGGAGATAGTGGACTTACTGGTAGGAAAATAATTGTTGATACATATGGTGGATTTTCTAGGCATGGAGGAGGGGCTTTTTCAGGGAAAGATCCAACAAAAGTTGATAGAACTGCTGCTTATGGAGCAAGATGGGTTGCTAAAAATCTTGTTGCTTCTGGTTTATGTGATAAGGTTGAAATTCAACTAGCATATGCAATAGGAGTAGCTAGTCCTGTGTCTATATTTGTTGAAACTTTTGGAAGCGAAAAAATAGATAAGAGTAATATATATGATATTATAGATAGAGTTTTTGATTTGAGTCCAGGAGGATTAATAAAAATTCTTGATTTGAGGAGACCTATATATCGACAAGTTGCTAGTTATGGTCATTTTGGGAGAAATGATTTAAATGTTCCTTGGGAGAAATTAGATAAGGTAAATGAAATAAAATCATTATTGAAGAAAGAAGGTATTAGTATTTAGCTAATACCTTCTTTTTTATTCCCATTAACAAATACGTGTTTTATATTTATGTCTTCATCAAATAATACTAGATCTGCATCATATCCTTCTTTTATGAGTCCTTTAGTTAATTGAGTTTTACATATTTTTGATGGATTTATGGTAACAAGTTTTATTATTTCATTAAGAGGGATGTTTAAGTTATTTTTGACATTATATACTGCTTTGTTTAATGTTAATACCGATCCTGCAAGAGAACCATTTTCAAGTCTTGCATTAGAATCTTTAACTATAACATTTTGACCTCCTAATGTGTAGTTTCCATCTTTCATACAGCATGCTCTCATAGCATCTGTTATTAGTACTATTTTATTATTTGATTTAATTTTTATTGCCATGTCTAGTGCGGCATAATGGATATGTATTCCATCTAAAATACATTCAGCTGTAATATTTGAATTTAATATTGCACCTACAACTCCAGGGCTTCTATGAGTAAATGGAGTCATTGCATTGAAGAGATGAGTTGCATGAGATATACCATTTTTAATGCTACATAGAGCTTCTTCATATGTTGCATTAGTGTGACCTATTGATGCGACTATCTTTTTATCGTTTAAATATTTAATTAAATTCGATGCTCCTTCAATTTCGGGAGCTAAAGTTACGATTTTTATAATTTCTTCATAATCTTCAACTATTTCTTTGAAATTATCTATAGATGGTTCTAACAAAAATTCTGGATTTTGTGCACCGATCCTTTCCTTACTAATAAAAGGTCCTTCTAAATGAACACCTAGTATGTTGTTAGGTGATGTATTGTCTTTGATTATTTGATATATATTTTTAAGAGCATTTCTTATATCTTCTTTTGAACATGTCATAGTAGTTGGAAGAAATGATGTTACACCGTGTTTCAATAAAGTATTGGATATCTCTATAATACCTTCATAAGATGCATCCATAGTATCGTGGTTACTTGCACCATGTATATGAATATCTATAAATCCAGGAGATAGGTATAGTCCTTCACCATCTAAAATTTCACCTTCATATCTTGGATTGTGGTTTAAAAATATTTTGTATATTTTGCCGTTTTGTATAACTACACTTCCAGGAACAATTGAATCAGTAAATATCAATTTAACATTTTTTATTAACAATTATTTCAACTCCTTTTTATACATTTTAATTTCATCAGAGTATGCGTGTCAAATAAATGATTAAGATATTTGTGATATAATATATTATATTTTTTTAGGATTATTTATGAGGGGACGAATGAAAAAATTAATAGGTGCTATTAAAAATATTATTTATACTTCTGTTAAGTTCTCTATATTTATACTTGTAGACGATGAAGGTAAAGAAATAATATGTGTATATAATGATAATAATATTAATAGAAATGATTACGTGGAAGTTAATGGGAATTTTGAAATCAATGGTAAATATGGTGAGAGATTTAAAGTTTCCTTTTTAGAGAAGAGGATTTTAAGTGTTACAAATGACATAGAGAGTTATTTATCGTCTTCTTTATTTGTTGGAATTGGTAGGAAAACAGCTAAGAAAATAATTGAGAAGTTTGGAGATCAAACTCTTGATATAATAAATAATTATACTGAAAGATTAAAAGAAGTTGAAGGTATTGGGGAAAAGAAGTTCTTAGAGATAAAAAGTGCTTTGAATAGAGATAAAAATGATAAAGAGATAATTTTAGATCTTATAAATATTGGATTTTCTTTAAATAATGCAAATAAAATTTATAGTTTATTTCGTGAAGAAGCTGTAAATATTATTCGTGAGGATCCATATATGCTTATAGGAAAGATTAATGGATTTGGATTTAAGAAGGTGGATTTAATAGGAAAGAAACTAAATATACCAAATGAGAATTCAAATAGGGTTAGAAGCGGTATATTTTATGTGCTTAAGGATAATTTGAAATTTGGAAATACATTTATATTATATAATGAGATGATTGAGAAAAGTAAAGAGTTATTATGTATTTCTGAAGAAAAAATAATTGAAGTTTATAATGATATTTTATCATGTGGTATTATTGTAGAGAAGGAATTTAACTATGAAAATAGTAATATAAAATGTGTTTTTTTGACAAACATATATATGGCAGAATATGAGATATGTTCAAATTTAATTAGGTTATATATAGGATATAAGGATAAATTTAATATTGATATCTATAGAGATATACTTGAGTTTGAGAATAAGAATGATTTTAAATTTTCGGAAGATCAGATTGAGGCACTAGTTGGCGGTATAAAAAATGGTGTGCATATAATAACGGGTGGACCTGGTACAGGGAAAACAACTATAATAAAATTTATTTTAAGCACACTTCTTAATTATGGATTTAATCCAATAATGGTTGCACCAACTGGGAGAGCAGCAAAAAGAATGATGGAAACTACAGGATTTGAAGCTAAAACTATACATAGAGTTCTTGAAATTTCAACTAGTGATAATGAAGAGTTTGGATATATAGGGAAAAATGAAAATAATAAAATAAAGTGTGATGCTATAATAATAGATGAAGCATCAATGGTTGATGTTTTGATTGCAAGCAAATTATTTGAAGCATTGAAAATAGGAACAAAGATAGTAATAGTTGGAGATGTTGATCAACTTCCATCAATTGGTCCTGGAAATTTTTTAAGAGATATAATAAACAGTGGTATATTTCCAGTTTCATATTTAAATAAAATATATAGGCAAAAGCAAAATAGTTTTATAGTTTTGAATGCTCATAAGATTAATAATGGAGAGGAACTTATATTAAACAAAAAAGATAGTGATTTTTATATTATAAAAGATAGTAGTGAGGAGAATATATGTAAAATTTTAGTAGATTTAGTATCTTTTAGGATACCTAAATTCTTTGAATATAAGATTGATAAGTTAAAAGACATACAGATTTTATCTCCAATAAGAGGAGGAGTATTGGGAGTTTCAAATCTTAATAGTTTACTTCAAGAGAACATAAATCCAAAGGATATTAATAAGGATGAATTAATATATGGGGGAAAATGTTATCGAGTTGGAGATAAGGTTATGCAGATTAAAAATAATTATGAGATTAGAGGATATAATATACATGATGAAGAACAAGCAATAGGAGTGTTTAATGGGGATATTGGGTATATTATAGATATAAACGAAAAAGAATTAAGTATTATATATGATGACAGTAAGGTGTTTAAATATACAAAGAATTTATTAAGTGAAATTGAACATGCTTATGCTATTACTATACATAAAAGTCAAGGGAGTGAATTTCCAGTTATTATATTGCCTATATTTAAATTCTCTAGTATGCTGATGAATAGAAATATATTGTATACAGCGGTTACTAGAGCTAAAAAATATGTTGTATTAGTTGGTGATATAAATTATTTAACATATATGATAAAAAATACTTCAAAGATTATTAGATATTCATCTTTAAAATACTTATTTAATGAAGTGATTAATTTATTAGATAAAAATTAGGAGTGAGTTTAAAATTTTAACGCATAGTAAGAATAATAATATAAATTATAATTTTTATAGCCTAACTAAATGGTTTTCTACATCAGGGGAAGGCATATTAAATTTGGTATCTCATCCATTTTATAATTTATCGAGTATAATTTTATTAATAAATAATCTTTTAAGTAGCAATAAGAAAATATTGTATATAACTCATAATGAGGAATGCGTGAAGAAATTTTTATTGAGTAAAAGAGTTGATGTAGATTCTATAGTTTTTTTAAGTACATTTTTAAATATAGATAGAAGAAATCAATTTGATTTATTAATTGTAGATGATGTGACAGGAATATCTTCAGTTGATGATTATTTTATAAGAGAATATGTTGAAGACATACGTATAAGTAAAAAGATTATAATAAGTATGAAGAAGATGTTTAAGGATAAAGTATTGTATGAAATGAACGAAGATTTGAGTTTATTTAAAGAACCTAGGAGTATACAAACTAAAATAAATTTAAATGAAGATATGCCACATGTCGTATTTGAATTTTTAAAGTGGTTTATGCTTAATAAAACAAAGGTTATACTTATTACTAAAGATGATAAATCATGTTTCAATGTAAGTAAATATATGAGGAAATATAGTTTACTATTTCCTAAGATTAAGAAGATATATATGTATAATGAATTTAAATCTTTTAATGATTTTGTAAATAGAATTAATGATGGATATTATATATATTTGACAACTAGTGAGTATCTTTTAGAATTATATAATTTTATAGTTGATAATCCCATGTATAATAATTTTAACATAATAGTGTTTTTTGCTTGTAGCAGTAAATTTAATTATAAAAGTTTACTTACTATATGTGGGATGTGTAAATTTTTAACAAATCGTAAAAATGAAATTATTTTTGTATCTAATTATGAAAATATAGAAATAATTATGGCAAAAGTAATTTCAAGGAGTTATAATAAGAAACTTTGGGAAAGTGGAGTAAGAAAATATTAGATTTGATTTATCCTAATTTAAATTTGTGTGTAAGTTGTTATGAAAAAATAGATGATAAATTTATTTGTCACGAATGTATGCGGGATATTAAGTTTAATGAGGATTTTAATAGAGTTGATTTTAATGATTTTCATGCATATAATGCTTGCTATTATTTTGGCACTATGAAAAATATAATATACAATTTTAAAATACATAAAGATTTTAGGTCTGGTGAGTATTTGAGTATTATTTTAAACTCTTATATTAAGAAGTTAAATATCAAAATAGATTATTTGAGTTATGTTCCTAGAGATAGGAACAAGATTAAAAAAGAAGGGTTTGATCAGAGTCATTATTTGACTAAGACGTTAAGTAAGAGTTTAGATATACCGTATATTAAGCTTTTATATTGTATTGGTAAAAAACATGATCAAAAAAAGTTAGACATATCGGAGAGAACAGTTAATATAAAGGATAAATTTTTTATAAATAAGCATGTAGATTTGAGTATGTTAAGGAATAAGAAAGTTTTAATTATAGATGATGTAGCGACAACTTATAGTACTTTAAATGAGGTTTGCGGGATTATTAAAAAAAGTACATTTGAAATGGATTTAAGTGTATTGACAATTGCGAAAACTTTAATTTAAAATATAGTAAAGCTAGGTTTGTGGTTGAAAATCGATGCCAGTCGCAGGCGAAACGATCCACGTAAATTAAAAATAGATTTTTAATTATCATGGTGCGGCTTAGGAGTAAGACCTGCCATTTATGTATGAGAGGGTTAGTAGTGAGGAATTAGTTTTTATTAGCGAAAGCTCCAGCAGGCGAGTGTGGGGTAAAAGACCAGGTCAACTAGCTTTAATTTTAAAATAAAGGGGCTTGAGGTTAATGAAAATTGTTATTCATGGTAAGAATATAGAAGTTACTCGTGCGTTGGAAGATGCTATAAATAAAAAATTATCTAAATTAGATAATTATTTTTCACAAGAATTAGAAGCCCACGTTACTCTGAGCGTTGAAAAGAATAATCAAATAATAGAAGTTGGTATTTTATTTAATGGTATATATTTAAGAGCTCAGGAGAGAAATAGTGATTTGTATATTGCTATAGATTTAGTTGTAGATAAATTATATAAGCAAATTCGCAGACAAAAGACTAAGCTTGTTAAGAAATATAGTAATAAAGATATAAGAAGTTTGGATATATTACTTGATAATATAGAAAATGATGATTTAGAAGACGATATTATTATAAAAGTTAAAAAGTTTCCAATTAAGCCTATGTATAAGGATGAGGCAATACTCCAAATGGAACTTATTGGACATGATTTTTATGTTTTTATCAATGCAGAGACGAATGATGTTAATGTGTTATATAGGAGAAAATCTGGTAATTATGGACTTATAGAAGCAGAATATTAATTTTGGGTTAAGGTGTTCAATTGAACACCTTAACCTGTTTATTAAGCATATAGAATAAAAAAATAAATTATATGTTTAATTTTAATATAAAATTAAGATAATATAATTATAAGTGTTAGTGTAGTGTGAGGATGAAAATTAATGGGATTATTAACAAAAATATTTGGTACATATAGCGATAAAGAATTGAAACAAATAAACAAGATAATAAAAAAGATTAATTCTTTAGAGCCATCAATACAAAATTTATCAGATGATCAGTTAAGAGGTAAGACTGATGAATTTAGACAGAGGTATAAGAAAGGTGAATCTCTTGATAAAATGCTTCCAGAGGCTTTTGCTGTAATAAGGGAAGTTTCAAGGAGAGTGATAGGTAAGAGACATTATGATGTTCAATTGATTGGTGGAATTGTATTACATCAGGGGAGAATTGCGGAAATGAAGACTGGAGAAGGAAAGACATTGGTTTCTACACCTCCAGCTTATTTGAATTCTATAACAGGAGAGGGAGTCCACATAATAACTGTTAATGATTATTTAGCACAGAGGGATTGTGAAATAAATAAGCCTATATATGATTTTTTAGGTGTTAGCGTTGCTCCTATAGTTCATGGAATTACATCTAAACAAAGGCAGGAAGCTTATGCTTGTGATATTACATATGGAACAAATAATGAGTTTGGATTTGATTATTTAAGAGATAACATGGTTATATTTAAAGAGGAGAAAGTTCAGAGAGGATTGAATTTTGTAATTATAGATGAGATAGATTCTGTTCTTATAGATGATGCAAGGACTCCTTTAATAATATCTGGTGCTGCAGATAAATCTACTGATTTTTATAGGATAGCAGATTATTTTGCTAAAACTCTTAAGGAAGATGATTATAAGAAAGATGAGAAAACAAATTCTGTAATTTTAACTGATAATGGTGTTAAAAAAGCAGAAACTTTCTTTAGGGTTGATAATTATGCAGACCCTCAAAATATGAGTATACAACACCATGTTTCCCAATCTTTAAGGGCTAACTATGCTATGAAAAGAGATAAGGATTACATTGTTGTAAATGGAAAAGTTGAGATAATTGATGATAATACTGGTAGGGTAATGGAAGGAAGAAGATATGGTGATGGTTTGCACCAGGCTATAGAAGCTAAGGAAGGTGTAAAAGTTGAAAAGGAATCGAAAACGCTTGCGACTATTTCCTATCAGAATTTATTTAGAATGTATAAAAAGTTAAGTGGTATGACAGGTACTGCTGCAACTGAAGAAAATGAATTTAGAGAAATATATAGCTTGGATATAGTAGTTATTCCAACTAATAAGCCTATTAAGAGAATTGATCATTCAGATAAAGTATTTAAAACTGAAGGTGGGAAAATAAAAGCGATAATAAAAGATATTGAGGAAAGTAATTTTAAAGGTCAACCTGTTTTGGTTGTTGCTCCTAGTATTTCTAAGGCTGAGGCCATGTCTGATGAATTGAGAAGGAAAGGAATGAAGCACCAACTTCTAACAGCTAAATCACATGAAAAAGAGGCTGAAATTGTAGCTCAGGCTGGTCAATCAGGAATGATAACAGTTGCAACAAACATGGCTGGAAGAGGTACTGATATAAAGCTTGGTAAGGGTGTTCCGGAAGCAGGAGGTCTTAAAATTATAGGAACTGAAAGAGCAGAATCTCGTCGAGTTGATGGTCAGATGAAGGGAAGAGCTGGGCGCCAGGGAGATCCAGGTAGTTCTAGATTTTATATAAGTCTAGATGATGATTTGATGAGAATATTTGGATCTGATAGATTAAAAGCTGTTGTAGATAGACTTGGGCTTTCAGATGATGATGCTATTGAGAGTAAATTTGTTTCTAAAGCTATTGAGAATGCACAAAAAAATGTTGAGGGTAACAATTTTGATGTCAGAAAATCTCTTATAGGATATGATGATGTTATAAATAAGCAAAGAGAGATAATATATTCTCAACGTTCTAGAGTACTTGAGGGTGAAAATTTAAAGGAACAAATAATTTCTATGATTGAAGATGTTGTTTCATATGAGGTTAATGTACACTTACTTGGATCTGATTCTGAAGAAAATGATTTAAATAAACTTATAGAATATATGGAAATGTTGTATGTTCCTGTTGGGTTAATTAAGCCTGAGATGCTTGAAGATTTAAATACAAAGGAAATAATAAATAAATATGTGTCTATAGCAAAGAAAATATATGCAAAAAAAGAGGAGGAGTTCGGAGAAAAACAGCTTCGTGAGGTTGAGAGAGTAATATTACTTAGAGTTGTTGACCTTAAATGGATGGATCATATAAATAATATGGATCATTTAAAACAAGGTATAGGGCTTAGAGCATATAAACAACAAGATCCAATTCAGGCATATCAATATGAGGGAAGTGCTATGTTTGAAGAGATGATAATGAATATAAAATTGGATACTATCAAGTATTTAATGCACGTTAGAGGTGATAAAGCTCCTCAGAGAGAAAGAGTTGCTAGGGAAACAGGTACGAATGAAACTTCTTCTGATACTAAAGCAAAACCAATTAGGAAAGAAGCTAAAGTTGGAAGGAATGATAACTGTCCTTGCGGGAGTGGAAAGAAATATAAGTCTTGTTGTGGTAAAAATTCTTAAATTTTATTTTAGCTGCTTTTTAGCAGCTTTTTATATACAGAGGAGAAAGTTATGTTTGATTATCAATATTTTAAGAGTGAGCTCAAGGATATAAAGGAGAATTTTGATGTTATAAGGGGGTTTCTTTGACTTAGATAATTTAAATAAGAAACTTGAAGAGTATTCTATTATGATGGAGGATACTAAATTTTGGGACGATGTTGAAAATAGTACTAGAATAGTTAGGATTAGCAAGAGTTTAAAAGATAGAATAGACGAAGTAAATAATTTATCTAAAGATTATGAATATTTATTAGAGTCGTTAGAGCTTATTAAGGATGATAATGATGAGGAATATATAAAGATATTTAAAGATGATTTTTATAAATTTAAAGATCTTATAGATAATCTTAGTATTAGGACTATTTTAAACGGTGAGTATGATAAAAATAATGCTTTTTTAACTATTCATGCTGGTGCTGGTGGAGTTGATGCTCAAGACTGGAGTGAGATGCTTTTTAGAATGTATATGAGATGGGGAGAGGAAAATAAATTTACTTTAAATGTTATTGAGTACACTATAGGTGATGAAGCAGGAATAAAAAGTGCTACTATAAAAATTGAAGGTGAGTATGCTTATGGTTATATGAAGGGGGAAAGAGGCATACATAGACTTGTTAGAATTTCCCCTTTTAATGCTAATGGTAAAAGACAAACATCTTTTGCATCTGTCGAGATTTTACCAGAGATACAGAATATAAAGGAAGTTAAGATAAATGAGAGTGAACTTAAAATTGATACATATAGGGCTAGTGGCGCAGGGGGACAGCATGTCAATAAAACGGAGTCTGCAGTTAGAATAACTCATTTAAAGACAGGTATAGTTGTTCAATGTCAAAATGAGAGGAGTCAGTTATCAAATAAGGAAACTGCGATGAAAATGCTAGTATCTAAATTGATTGAACTTAAGGATAGAACCCATAAGGAGAAACTTGAGGATTTAACGGGTGATCTAAAAGAAATTGGATTTGGGAGTCAAATAAGGTCATATGTTATGCATCCATATACACTTGTTAAGGATCATAGAATGAATGTTGAAATATCAGATATAAATAAGGTGCTTGATGGAGATATTGATATATTTATAAAAAATCATATAAAAGGCTCTATTGATAGAGAAAAGTAAATTTATGACAATGGGAGGAATTAATATGGATATTTCTAAAATTTTATCTAGTGAGTTTTTAATTGATAAAAAATATGTTGATAATGTAATTAACCTATTAGATGAGGGTAATACAGTTCCATTTATAAGTAGATATAGGAAAGAAGCAACAGGTTCTCTCGATGATGTTGTATTAAGAAAATTTGAGGTTAGACTTAATTATTTAAGAAATCTGAATGAAAAGAAAGATAATATTATACGTTTGATTGATGAACAGGGGAAGTTGACAGATGAGATTAGAGATAATATTTTAAAAGCTAATACATTGGTTGAAATAGAAGATGTGTATAGGCCATTTAAACCAAAGAAAAGAACCCGTGCAATTATTGCAGAGGAAAAAGGATTAAAACCACTTTCGGATATCATTTTACATAAAGAGTTTAATGGGGATATTATGAAAGAGAGTGAAAAGTATATAAATGAGGAATTAGGCATTAAAGGTGGACAAGATGCTTTAAATGGAGCTAAGGATATAATATCTGAAACAATTTCAGATAATGCAGATTTTAGAAAATTTATTCGTAATTATATATTTGAGAATGGAATTATTGAAACATGTGGAGAAAGTGATAAGAGGACTCAATATGAGGGATATTACGAATATAGTGAAAAAGTAAGGGTGATACCTCCTCACAGGATATTAGCTATTAATAGAGGAGAGAAAGAGGGAATTTTAAAAGTTAAGATATCTTTCGGAGAAAGTGAAATTATAAATAGGATATTTTCTAATATTATGGTTGAGAATGAAAAATGTAATGAATTAATATTAGAGGCTATAAATGATTCTTTAAAAAGACTTATAGTACCTTCGATTATCAGAGAAATTAGAAAGGATTTAAGCATAGAGGCAGAAGATGGTGCAATTATTATATTTAAGGAGAATTTAAAAGCGCTGCTTATGCAGCCTCCAATAAAAAATAAAGTTGTCATGGCGATTGATCCTGGATTTCGTACTGGTTGTAAAGTTTGTATATTAAGTGATACAGGAACATATTTGGATTCGACTACTAATATATCCAAATGAGCCTGTTAAAAAAGTTGAGGAAAGTAAGAAAAAGTTAAAGGAGTTAATTTATAAATACAACGTAAGTTTAATTTCGTTAGGAAATGGTACTGCAAGTCGTGAAACTGAAGAAATTGTTGGTGAAATTATAAATGAGGTTAAGAAAGAGAAGGGTATAGATTTATCTTATGTAATAGTATCAGAAGCTGGAGCTTCTGTTTATTCAGCCTCTGAACTTGCAAGTAAAGAGTATCCTGATTTAGATGTTACTATAAGAGGAGCAATTTCAATAGGAAGGAGATTGCAAGATCCTTTAGTTGAACTTGTTAAAATAGATCCTAAATCAATAGGTGTTGGACAGTATCAGCATGATATAAATGGTAAGAAATTAGAAGAGTCGCTTAAAACTGTGATAGAGGATTGTGTAAATTCGGTTGGAGTAGATTTAAATATGGCAACACCTTCTATATTATCATATATTTCCGGAATAAACGCATCTATTGCTGAGAATATTGTAAAGTACAGAGAAGAAAATGGAAAGTTTAAAAGTAGAGCAGAACTTTTAAAGGTTAAACGTCTAGGTAATAAGGCTTATGAACAATGTGTTGGATTTTTAAGAATAAGTGATGGAGAAAATGGTCTTGATAATACTTCAGTTCATCCTGAAAGTTATGATGCTACAAAAAAGCTTTTGAATATGTTTGATTTGGATATAGATGATTTAAAGTATCGTGGGAAGATAGTTGATCTAGATGAGAGGTTTAAAAAACAAAATAGTTTTGAAATATCTAAAATGTTAGGTATTGGAGAGATTACGTTGAGAGATATAATAAAAGAACTTAAAAAACCTGCTAGAGATCCAAGGGAAGATTTACCGGAGCCTATATTTAAAAAGGGAGTTTTAACTATGGATGATTTAAAAGAAGGAATGATACTTGTTGGTACTATTAGAAATATTTCTGATTTTGGAGCTTTTGTAGATATTGGAGTTCATCAAGATGGATTAGTACATAAGTCTCAGATATCTGATAAATTTATAAGACATCCATTAGATGTAGTAAAATTAGGTGAGATTGTTAATGTTAAGGTACTTAAAATAGATAAAGAAAGAAATAGAATTTCTTTAACAATGAGAGTATAATAATTATTATAGGTGTATTAATGTATGAAAAATTTTAAATTTAATAGTAAGATTAAAATATGTATTTTGATATCTTTATCAGTTGTTCTTATGTATTTTAGATTGAGCGTTCCATTTTTACCAAATTTTTTAAAGTTTGATCTATCAGATATACCGATATTTTTTATAACTATAATATTTTCTCCTATTTGGGGTGTTATATCTTTAGCATTAAAAAATTTATTGGTGTGTTTTACTATGGGAAGTTTTACTTTTGGCATAGGGGAGCTTGCAAATTTTTTGATGGGGGTTTTTTTTATAATTCCGGGAGCATATTTTTATAAAAAATTTGATGGAAATAAGAAATATATTTTTAGTTTATTATCTGGAATGATTGGACTTACTTTAGCAGGAGTTATATTAAATGCTACGGTAATATTACCTGTTTATGTAAAATTATTAGGGGTTGAGTTAAGTTCTTTTATTGGGGAAGGAAATACATTGTTAAAATTTTTGATTATATATATCGTTCCGTATAATATAATAAAATCTATGATAGTGTTCTTCCCAACCGTTGCTATTATTGCTAGACTCAAAAAATAAATTCTAGGAATTTATCCTAGAATTTTTTCATTATTATGGCATTTTCTACAGGAAATTTGTAATAATTTTCTCTTATACATATTTCTCTAAAGTTAAATTTTTTATATAGGTTTATTGCTATATTATTAGATTCACGAACTTCAAGAAGTATAGTATATTCATTATAATTTATTATGAGATATTCCATTAAATAGTTTGATAATCCCAGACCTCTATAATCATTATGAATGGATATATTGGTAATGGTTATTTCATCTATTATTATCCATACACTCAAAAATCCAATTACTTGATTCTTATACATTAACGAAAAATATTCAGAGAATATACTATTAAAGTCTTCATTAAATAATTTTATGCTCCATGAATTTTTAATATTTGAATTACTTATTGAGTAGATAGAATCTATATGTGAACTTTTAGATTTTTGTATATAAATATCTTTTAAATTAATCATTTTTGAATTTATAATTTTTATTAAGAAGCATTTCTTGGGCTTGGGACATTCGTATATATGAAGGAACAGAAGAAGTTGTATCGTCAAATAAATTTAATTTAAATTTTTCTAGTCCTAATAGTGCATAATCATATGAAGTTATAGGCTTTTTATTTAAATATGCATTTGGGAAAAACGAATTTAATTCAGATTCAAATCTTATTGTTCCATCACCTGTAAAAAGTATGTTATCTAGATTAGTATTTTTTGATTTTAAATATTTTTTAATATTATTTATATGTATAATTTCTCCTTCAAAACGATTTTGTATTATTTCATCTTTATATCTAAATGAATTTATATAGATTTCATCTCTCAATGCATTTATTATGCTACATACAATACCATTAAAATTTTCTCTAAAACATAAAGAGTCCAAAGATGATAGAGAGATCATTGGTTTTTTTAAAGAAAATGAGAAAGCTTTTATTATTGAGAAGGCTATTCTAAGTCCTGTAAAACTTCCAGGACCTTTAGATAAAATAAATCCATCTACGTCGTTTATTGCTATATTTGAATTTTTTAAAATGCAATCTATGATATTTATAGAGTTTATAGAATGATTTTTCAAATTATATATGTTTATTTCTGACAATAATTTTTCATTTTTTGTAACACAGGCACTTAGTATGTCTGAGTTTGTATCTAGAGTTAAAAGTATCATATTATTAAACCTCCTTTTTAAAATTATTTAAAATTATAGTTAGAACTTCAATATATTCATTACTAAAATTAAATTCAATTATGCGCTCATTATCTTTTGTGGGAACTTTAAAGATATTTATGTAATTCGTATTTTTCGGGAGAGCCTCTCTTATATTTGAGGCCCATTCTATAATTTTGACTCCGTCATTTTTAATGTAGTCATTAAATCCAATTAAAAATAATTCATCTAAAGAATTTAATCTATAAACATCAAAATGATATAAAGGTAAGGTTCCATCGTAGTATTCATTTATTAAATTAAATGTTGGGCTAGTTATATTATTTTTAATATTGAGTCCCATAGCAATTCCCTTTGTTAAATGTGTTTTACCACACCCCATATCCCCATCTAATGCAATTATTACGCTTTTATTTAAGTTTTTTCCAATTAATTTTCCAATATTAATTGTCTCATTTATATTATTTATTTTTAAAGTATTCTTCATAAACAACTCCATTTTATATTTATATAGAATAATTTTAATAATTTTTAGTAGTAATGTAAATTTAATTTTATCATTGATTTAGTATAAAAATTATAGTATAATGTTATGGTAATCTAGGGGTATAGCTCAATTGGTAGAGTAGCGGTCTCCAAAACCGTTGGTTGCGGGTTCGACTCCTGCTACCCCTGCCATATTGTGAAAAAGAGAGACGAATTTTTCGTCTCTCTTTTTATATGTAATTATTTAAAATTTTTAGTGAATCGTAATAAGTTTTTGCACAATAATTGCACAAAATAAAATTCGAGTAAATTAGTTTAATAATATTTGTTCCTTCTTTACCACAACAATAACAATTTTTCATTTATTTCAAACTCCTAATTTAAACATACTCAAATTATTTCTTTTAATTAGGAAAAATATACAAGCTTTTTGAAATAATAATTTATTTATTAAATAATGTTTAAATTTTATTTAAAAAACCATAATAAAATTATTGTAATAAATTATTTTGATGATAATATAATTTACTTTGAAAATAAAGAGGCGGTTATAGTTGTTTACTTAGGAGGGGATTTGAGGTGAGGTCAGAGCATAATTATGATAAAAAACTATTGAGCAAAAAAGATTCTTTATTTATGGATATTGTCGATTTAGACAAGTTTAAGAAATTAGATGATAGATATATAGTTAGTGATATTTGCAAGAACACAGGTATTAAATATGATTTTAAATGTGATACTTGCAATATTTATTATAGGTCATTTGCTTTAAATATTTCATTTAATAGTTTGAACAAATTTAAATCTATAGCTGGTTTTATTGATTTGAATTTATGTGGAAAAGCAGATAAAAATAAGTTTATCTCTTTAATTGAAGGAATAATTTCTAATAAGAGATTTGATATATCTATTAATAGTTTGAGGGAAATTATGGATAATGTAATTAAAGATACTATAAAGGAATATAAGATAAAGAGTAGTAATGGAGATTTTTATATAAATAGAATTATAAATACTGATAGGGAATTGGTATTTATGTTGATAAATTTAGACTAATATTTAAAAGAGCACTTGAATTTCAAGTACTCTTTTTTTATTTTTAGATAATTTTCTTGAAAATTGGGTAAGTTAACTATAATTAGCAAAGAATGGAGAGTTAAAGAGTGTATAAAAAAATTATTATATTATGCGTTAATATTTGCTTATTAATTAATATGATTATGTTTAATGTTAAGTGTATAGATGAGTACAAATATTTACCATATAAACATGATAAAGTGATTTATTTAACTTTTGATGATGGACCTAGTCCAAATACAAATAAGGTTCTGGATATATTAAATAGAAATAATGTTAAAGCTACATTTTTTGTAATTGGAAATCAAGTAGAAATGCATAAAGATGTTGTAAAAAGGTTAGAAAGGGATGGGATGTGTATTTTACCACATACAAATTGCCACAATTATAGAAAAATTTATGATACAGCTGATGATTATTTTATTGATTTAAACAGTTGTGTAGTTAAAATAAAAGATGTTATTCTAAAAGAGCCTGTTAATTTCATTAGATTTCCAGGGGGTGTTAATAACGAGTTATTAAGAGAGAGTGTTTTAGATGAGATCAAAAGTAAATTTTTAGATAATAAATATTATTTTATAGAATGGAATGTATATGGTTTGGATGCTGAGAGAGTTCCTGAAAATTCAGATACGATATATAATTCTACTATTAACCAGCTTAGGAATAAACCAAAGGCTATAGTTCTTTTACACGATGGATATGGTAATATAAATACTGTTAATTCATTGGAGAGAATAATATTATCTGCGAAACAACTTGGATATAAGTTTAGAACATTAGAGGATATAACTGAAAAAGATTTTGATTATTTTATTAAGAAATCTGTTATAAATAAAGGAGTAAGGTGATAATTTTTATTTGTAATATTTTGGGGGATTAGTATGTTTAAATTGTTAATTAGTATTATTTTTTCTTTGAGTGTTATTTTTACAAGTGTATCAGCGGAGGAGATAAGTGATTATAAAGTTTATGGAGAGTCGTATGTAGTTATAGATGGAAACAGTAATGAGGTTATTTTATCAAAAAATGCAAATGTTAAAATGTATCCGGCTAGTATCTCAAAGCTTGTTACAGCTATTTTATTAGCTGAACATAAAAATAAAGAGGATATGTTGTTTTTTAGTGCTAAGGCTAAGGATATGCCAGAATATTCTGTAAATTTAAATTATTCTTCTATTGATGTAGGTCAAGAATTGAGTGCAGATTTTGTTATGAAATCTATACTTATATTTTCCGCAAATGATATGGCACAGGTTGTTGCGGATAATTTATCTGATGAACTGGGAAAACCTTTTGAAGATATAATGAATGATAAGTTAAAAGAATTAGGACTTAAAAATACATATTTTAAGAATGCTGTTGGACTTCATGATGATGAGCATTACTCGACTGCTTATGATTTAGCATTACTTTTAGAGGCGGCACTTGGTTATGAGTGGATACGAGAAACTATTTCTATTAAGGAAACAAGTGTTTCTTTACCAAATGGATCTATTATAGTTTATAAAAATTCTAATAAATTATTGGGAATAGATGGTATGATTGGTGGTAAAACGGGTTATACATCTAGGTCAGGAAGAAATCTTGTAGGTGCTTTTGAGAAGGATGGAAATTTATACATAATTACAGTTTTAAAGTCTGTATATGATGCGGAAGATTCCTATGTATTTAGGGATATGTATAATTTAATGGAGATGGCACAAAACGAGGAAAAATCGTTATTATATGAAAAGGGAAGTATTGTTTCTGAAAGTTTTCCATTAGAGTATAAGCTTTTTGGATTTTTTGGACCTAAGAAAATTGCTGAAGTTCCATTAATTTTAGATAATGATGTATATATGTATGATAATGACTATAATAAAGAGAATTTATCTACTAATATTTATTTGAAAAATAATATTAATATTTTTACCGATATTAATAAATCGATTGGAACTTTTGAAGTTTCAGTTTTAGATAGTAAGTCATCCTATAATTTAACTGTAGATATGATGCCAATTATTATGTCAAATATTTTGGTTTATGCGTTGTCAATATTGTTAATAATTGTTATTATAGTTCTTGTAATAGTTATTATTAAGAGAATACGAAACAAAAAAAGAGTTAAACGAATATTTTAGTTTATGCTGCTGTTTTATTAAACAGCAGCCATTTTTCATTAATATTGCAATATTAAAATTAATGAATATAATATAATTAGTGATATAGTAAATTTTGGAATTTTTCGTAGTAAATCTTAATATATGAGACTAGTTTTTACTAAGGACGTGTAATTCTATGAAGATTAAGAAAATTAATATAAATAATTTCGGTTTAATAAATAAAAAGAATTTAAATTTGGAAGACGGTATTAATATTATTTATTGTGGAAATAATCAAATTAAGTCTATTGTTCAAAATTTTATAGTGTGTTTCTTGTATGGTATGGATGATGAAAGAAAAGTATTTAAAAGTGTATTTAGACGTAAGTATTCTCCGTTTTTCATGGATAAAACAAAAGGAGAACTCATCGTTGAAATAAATAATATTGAATATTGTATAGATAGAACATTTGGAAATTCAAAGTTAGATGATACTAGTATTGTTAGAAGAGTTATTGATAGTGAAGAAATACTCAATGTTGATTTAGATCAACCTGGCAAGACTTTTTTAGATATAGGATTTGAAGCTTTTAATAGAACTATGTTTATAAAAAGTATGGATGAATTTAATGTTCAGGATAAAAATTTTAAGTTGATGAGTGATGTAGCTAAAATTAAAGAGAATTTTGACAATAGATTTTCTTTTGACAGATCTATTGAATTAATAAATAAAGCTAAGTGTGTTATAAGAGATATAAAAATATCTGAAAACTTAAGTGAGTTATATGAAAGATATTCAGATTTAAATGAAAAGTTACATAAGGCAATTGAGGCAGTGAATTTAAATAATATAGATTATTCTAAGTTAGATAGCTTAAAGAAGAGAAAAGAATTGTTACTAAGTAAATATTTGTTAATAGAAGATGAACGTAAATATTTTAAATATCTTGAGATTAAAGAAAATGTAAATAATATTTTGAGTATAGAAAATGAGATTAATAAAATTAAACAAGATATTAAAAATGCAAATGATGGTATACCTAAGATAAATGAAAAAATGATAGATAGTTCAATTATAGAAGATATTATCAATAAATTTTCTGATTATAAGGAGTGTAAAAAAGAGATTTTAAATGTAAATAAAATAGATATCGATGAAGAGTCTAATGCTATAAAGAGATTTGAGTATTTAAATAAAGAACTTGATAGATATTCTGACATAAAATCTAACTTTCTTTTTTATTCAGAAAGAGTTAAAAAAATTGAAATGTTAAATAAGGAAATAGATAATATAAGGGGAAATGGAAGACTTGCGTATTTACTTAAGCAATATAAGTTAATTTCGAGAGTTAGGAAAAATAAACAAAAAAGCAATGATTCAAAGTTGTATATAGCCATAGTAATAGTATCAATTTTAATAACTATTTTAGCGCCCTTATTTAAAATTAATGTTAATAATGTAATTTTAATTAGTCTAATTGCTTTTGGATTAATAGGCTTATCATACGTTTATATGGTATTTAGGGATTATAAAGATATAGAAGATAGAGAGATACATAGAAAAGCAGGTAAATTTTATGAATTCAAGGATCAAATATCAAAATTAGAGAAAGAGTTGTATCCGTATTATTACTATAAACTTAGAATGGATATTGAAAATATAAAAAAGATAGAGAATGAGTTAGATTCATTAAGTTATAGATTTAAGACTGGTGATTTATCTTATACATCTGTAATTAAAGATTTTAAAAAAAAGGAAGATGAAATTTTAGAGATATTAAGTAATTTTGGATTTAAGGATATTTATATTAAGGATATAGAGAATTTTATTGATAATATGAAGTTTAAGTTAAATTATAAATTTAATATTGAAAGAGAGCTAGAAATTAAAAACAATGAACTTTTAGAAGCACTTAATGGTAAGGAAAAAAGTGAGTTAATAAATGAACTATCTATATTTGCAAAATATTCTAATATTGAAGTATCTAAAGATAAAGATCTTGTAGATAAGGAATATAATATTTTAAAAATTGAACTTAAAGAGATAGATGATGATATAAACTATTTAAAAGATAGTTTAAAAGGTGCAGAAACGAATAAAAATAGAGTAAGTAATATAAATGATGAGATACTTAATCTTAAGAATACGATTTTATATTTAGAGAATAAGATAGCTAATATAGACATATATAGGAATAAAATTACTGATATTTATTATGAGTTTATGGATACCTTATCATCACAAATATCTAGTAGAGTAGAATATTTAATTAAGTATTTAACAAAGGATTCTATAAGTACAAGCAAAAAAATTTATAAATATGATAGGGATAATAGTTCAATTCTTCTTAAGGAGAAACTTGGAATTGAATTTTTAAGTATTGGAATGTGGGATCTTATATATTTTGCTTTGAGGATTACTATTGCAGATTTTATTTATGAATATAAGGGTGAGATTCCTCTTATCTTAGATGATTTATTTTTAAAATATGATTCTAATAGGATGAAGAAAGCGCTTATGATACTTGAGAAATATTCAAAAGATAGACAAGTTATTTTATTTACATCTACTAAGAGAGAGATGGATTATCTGAAGGGAAATGCTTATATTATAAATATTTAAAGGGATTAACTTATTTAAGTTAATCCCTTTTTTAGTTTAATAAAACTTCTTTTTTGTTTGCATAAAGTCTAGATAAAAGTATTGGGGTAACTATAGTAGTTAGAATTACAACTATTATGAGAGGTGAAATTAGGTTTTCGCTGAGTATTTGATTAGCTATTCCAATATTTATAATTATTAATGCAACCTCTCCCCGAGAAATCATCCCAGCTCCTATACGTGAAGAATCCATAAAATTATATCCTAATACTTTTGATGTTATAAAGCATGAAATGAACTTACTTAATGCTGCGCCTATAAATAGAATTAAGGTAAATATTATTACGGTCTTATTGAAAGATGATAATGTTGTCTGCATTCCTATACTTGCGAAGAATATAGGAGAGAATATGAAATAACTTAAATAGTTGAGTTGTTTGTAAACTGTGTGTTGGAAGACATATTTAGAAAATACAATACCAGTTAAATATGCTCCTATTATAGAAGTAACATGAAAAAACTCCTCACTAATAAATGCTATTGCAAAACATAATATGAGAGCATATAAAGGCATTCTGTGTTTGTGGTCTTTATTTATGCTTAAATTATTTAAGAATGGAGGTAAGAACTTAATTAATAAGAATACAAATACAAAAAATAAAAGTAATCCTATTATAACTGATTGTATTTTAACTTCTTGTCCAAGTGATCCTCCAAAAAGTGTTAGAATAAATACTCCTAAAATATCATCTATGATCGCAGCTCCCATAATTGCAGAACCAGATTTTGATGAAAATACTTTAAGATCTTTAAGTGTTTGAGATGTTATCGATACAGATGTTGGAGTGAATATAATTCCTAAGAATAAGCTGTCTAAATAAGATAAATTCATTACAAAATATCCAATTGAAAATCCTGCAATTAAAGGAATTATAACTCCGAGTAAGGCTATTAAGAAAGAAGATAAACCAACCTTTTTTAAATGGTCTATATCTGTTTCTAATCCTGCGTTAAACATTAAGAGTATTACACCTATATTTGCTGCATATTCCCAGAACGTATCGTATGAAACTATCTTTAGCACTGATGGACCTAATATAATTCCAGCAATTAAAGCTCCAACAACATTTGTAAGTCTTAGTTTATTTGTTATAGATCCTAAAAATTTTGTAAGTAATAGTATTAAACATAATTCAATTAAAAAATTAGGACTCATGGCTCCTCCTTTTAATTTTTAAAAAATTTTTTAAATATAAAGTTTATTAGGTCTTTCATTTCAATTTGGTAATCTGAAATTATACTAGACATAATGAAACTACCTAACCCAATTGTTATAAAAATATCTTTAATATCTGCAATAAATAAATTATGTATATGTAAAAAATCTAAGCTACCACCCCAGAATATTTTGTCTATAAGAGAGCATAAACCACCTGAAAATAAAAGTATAAAAGTTAATTGGTTCATAGAATTTAATTGTTTCTTATAGGAAATATATTTATATATAAAAAATATAAATAATAGAATTAAAAAGTTCAAAGCTATAAAAATTATGAATGGAGCATTTATATTAAATCTAGATGCTATAAATGATCCTTTATCGTTTAAATCTGGTGTGATAGATAAATAATTTGGTATTAGATTTATAGAATTTATATTATTTTCGTCGAATATTGCAGAAATAGTTAACTTAGATAATTGATCAATTGAAAATAACACAGATATTGTTATTGCTAAATATGTGTTATTAAGAATTACAGATTTCTTGTAGTACATATAAAATAAATACGAAATAACAAGTAACAGCAATGCAGGTAATAAGTTCATTATTATGCTATATGTATCTGAAATATTTTTTGATATTAGTTCAAACATGTAATAAACAAGCCAAAGAGAGGGATAAACCATGAGAAAATGAATTAATTTTAATTTTTTGTTCATTAAGTCATCTCCAATCTATGATTATTTATATCGATTCAATTAATATAAATTATAATTATAACAAATAAAAAAATAAATCAATCTATTTAAAAAAAATAATAACTATTTATATTATTGAATATTTTATGTGCATTATGTATAATATGAACATACTTTTATTTATAGTTATTGTATGATTTATAGTGTATAGTTATCTATATATTTATCCCTATCTTAATAAATTTAGTAGTGTAGTTTAGTTTTTTTATTAATTTATAACTATTTTAACGTTTGATGATTGATTTATAAAATATCTTTTGTAATGCCTTAGTTTGATTAAATTTATAGTAGAGCATCTGAATTTAGGTGCTCTATATTGTTTTTTAAATGATATAAGCATGATATTTTATACAATAAAAAACAAAATATTAAGGAAAATAGAGAAAATAGAAGATAAATACAATATAATACCAAAAATATTAATTAAATGAAGATATATAAATATGTTAAAAAAAGATTACAAATGTTATTATTTAACGGAGGAAGAATCACAACATAAGTTTCAATAATGATAATAAGATAATAAAAAATAATTTTTAACTTTGTTTTGAAAATTAGGAGGACAAGTATGAAATCTTTTAAATTAAGAAAATTAGTTGCAGGTATTGCGATGCTAGCTATGACTTTGTCAGTTTTACCTACTAATGTAAGAGCTAATGCAGCAGCAATTACAGATGGAAGATTTGAGAATAATTGGACTTTAAATAGTGGGAATTATATAAATTCATTTGTAAATGGAAGTGGTCAGGTTAAATTAAGCAGTGATGCTAAGAAAACAGAAGAGAGCGTTTTTTCTATAGAAAAGCTTGAAACAAAAGTTTTAACTTCTAATACGACTGTTGCCTCAAATAATTCAGAAAAAATTTATAAAGCTGATGAAAATGAAGGTGGAGTTGTAAGATTTGGTATTAGATTATCAGGAGAATTAGAAAGAACTCTTAGGAGAGCTATTGATGATGCGGTATCTGAGCATAGGGGTAATGTGAATACTGTTAATGCAAATAGACATAATAATGGAGTTGCAATAAATACAAATAAACAGTTGCAATTAGCTGAAAAATTATTGCAAGCTTTTGATGTTGCGGGTTATAGAAATAGCGATGTTAGGTTTTTAATCACATATACATTAAATGATGGTAGGGTTAGAACAACAACTGCAAGATTAAGCGATCTTAGTTTGGACATGCCTGCGACATCAGGAATTTCTAGTTCTAGTGATTTAAGATCTTTGGTTGATGATAGTGGTTTAATATATGTTACACTAAGAGGACTTCCAACAAACGTTACAATAACCAACGTTGAGATAGATTCTAGAGATAAATTAACAGTGGCTACTAATGCGGGAATTAAAACTGTTAATGGACAAGATCAACTTGAAGCTACAGCTTACTCAGTGCAAAATAGCATTTCGTATAATGCAGGCACTGCTGTAATACCTACTGCTACTTGGACATTAACTGATGCTTTATTTGCAAAAGTTGGTAGTTATGATCAATATATACCATTATCAACTGGTAGAAATAATGTAATTGATAATGGCGAGCATATGTTTGTTAAGGCTACAGGATCTACAATAACTTTGATAGATATCTTTAGAGATACAAATAAAACTATAACAGGAGCTACTGTAGTTGATAGACGTGGAGATAGTTATAGTGCTCAAGTTGGAGATTTTGAAATTGGTAAGATTACTTATAGCAATGGTACAAGTGATACAGTTGACCACGATAAAAGGTATAGAGATCTTAAAATAGGTGGATTGAATTCAAATACTACTTATGATTTTGAATATATAGATGTTCATTATACAATTGATGGTGATCAAAGAACTCAAAGAATAAGATTTGATGATAGAAAAGCTGCTAACTATGTAACAGGAAATAAGTATTTGAGTGTATCTACAAGTAATTATCAGGCTTCACAAGTGCTTGGATTTGATAGATTAGTAAAAGGAGATTTATTATATCAAGCTAATGTTGGATTGAACAAATTGACTTATTTAGTTAAAGTTGATGATGTTACTAATTTAGAAAGACTTGAAGTTAGAGGATTAAGAGCAGATGAAACTTACACAATTAAAAATGTTAAGTCTGAAGATGGTAAAAAAGAGAAATCTAACTGGTTTGCTGTAGAGATTTCTAATTTAGATACTAATAGGACTTATGATTTCTTATCAATTGAAACTGTTTATAATGAGAATGGAAGAGAGAGGTATGGAAATCCGATATCTTTAGGAAGAAATAATTCTATAAGTGGAGATTCATTATTCCCATACTCTAGTACAAATATTGATGGTAATGTAAACTATAATTACTTTGCAAAAACAAATAAAGATTATAAATCTGAGTTATGGATAGATTCAGAGCTTAAATATGAGCAAATTCCAGGTGGGGTAAAATTCTATGGAAGAATTAAGGATGCTGATGATATTATAAATGGTGTTAATGTTTATGTAAATAATGGTGGAAACTACGAGAAAATAGATGATTCAAAGGTTAAGCTTGAAACAAATTACAGAGTTGTTAAAGGTTTAGATGTTAATGGTAATGGTAGCGTATCCGGAGTCTATAATTTTAGCTATCCATTGTTAGAGAGTAGAGATAATACTGTTATACAAGGAAGTGAAAGTAAAATTGAGTCAGCTTCCGAAATGGTTGAAATTACTATAACAGGAATTGAAGCAGGAAAATCTAAAGACTTTAGATTTGAATTCTCAACTACAGAAAATGGAAATAGAGTATCATCTATAAGAACTGGGGAAGTTGGTTCGTTTGGTTCAATACCAGCTAGTGGAACAAAAACTCAACAGTCTATTACTAGATATGCAACTGGAAGAGCTGGAACTACAAAAGTTGAAGTTTCAACTTCAAATGTTAGTGTAACTGGTGTTACTACAAGTACAGCAGTAGTTAATGCTTCAATTAAAAATACTGATAAGGAAATGATATCTGTTGAAGTTTCAGGAACTGGAGTTAATGGGATCAAAGCTACTTATAATGTTGAGAAAAATGTAATTGAGTTATCAGATCTTAAATCTAATACAGAATATACAGATCTTAAATTAACATTAAAATATGGAGATAAGAGTACAACTTTATCTGTTCCAACATTTAAGACAAGCACTCAATCACAAAGTGAAACAGGTATTGCTGGATATGTTACAAGAGTATATAGAGCATTCTTTAATAGAGAGCCTGATAAAGAAGGTTTAATGTATTGGGTAAATAAGTTAGCTACTAAGGAAGAAACTTTAAAAGGATTCTTAGGACAACTTTCATTTACACCTGAATTATTAGAGAAGAATTTGACTAACACTAAGTTTGTTGAGGCTATGTATGCTATAGTAGATAGAGCTGGAGAGACTGAAGGAGTTACTTTCTGGACAGCTGAAATTGAGAAGGGTATACAGTCTGGAGAAACTCAAAGTCAAGCTAGAGCTTCTGTTGTGTCAAGAATGTTAGATACTGATGAAGTAAGATCGATGGCTGATAAATTAGGAATTAAATTTGAGTAATGTTTAATGAAAATAAAGTGAAGTTCATATGAACTTCACTTTTATTTATTTTTTAGGAAATCATCTATTTGAGCTCTTAAAGGAAGTAAAATAGATTTAATTGCTTCTATATTTTTAGGTGAGGTTATTTGATTGAAATAATAAAATGCTCTTGTATAATCTCTGAAACTTAGATATATAATCCCTAGAGTGTGTAGTACATGTGAATAACTTCCATCTATTGTATTAACTTTATTTGTGATATCACCTATAGATTTTACCATTGAATTGATTTGATCAAATTTATCACTCATTACAGAATCATTCTCAAGTATAAGTTGAAAATAAAAGCTGTCTAGTGAGTTTGGTATTTCATATTCCATAAGATCTATGACTTCTTTTAATAAATCATATTTCTTATGTGATACAGCTATTTTAGCTAAAAGTGTTAGTATATTGTAATAAAAGTTTTCGATAGAATTTTGAGTGTGTTTTAATTTTAATCCTGATTTTAAGATTTTTATACATTCGTCTATATCGTGTCCTAATATATTTTTTTCACGTCCGAGAAAATAATACCATCTAATTTTATTAGGTTCGAGTTTTATCATCTTTTCGAGTATTTCAGTATTTCTTTCAGCCTTATTTTTGTTTTTAAATATTTCTGGGTGATATCCATCATGAAGAAGTGTTAAGTTAAGCATGATATAATTGATTTCTGATTCATTTTTAGATACGATTTCTTCATGAATTTTACCATCAAATTTCATTTCATGTTTTTTATTAAATATTCTCTTTGTGGTATTTATTTTTTGTCCAAGAGAATCTATTGTAGGAGAAAATACTAATGGATGTTTCTCGTTTGAATTAAAATTGTTAAATATTGAAATTACATCTTTTATGAGATAAAATTCATCTGTTGGGGTTTCATCTGCATCTATAGATAAGATCCAGTCATTAGTAGATTTATCTATTAGTAAGTTTCTTGAATATGCAAAATCTTTTCTCCATTTGTCTCTATATAATTTAACATTTGGGAATTTTTCTTCAATTATTTTTACCGTATTATCTGTTGATCCTGTATCTAAAACTAGGATTTCATCAGCAAAAGTGGAAACAGCATTTAGGGATCTTTCAATACAACGTTCTTCATTAAATACGATTAGATTTACACTTAGTTTTATTGGTGTATCATCAGAAAAAATATTTATTAATTCTATTAGGTTCTCGTTAGTTAAGTCATCTTTATAGTTTATATAATCATCATTTATGAAAAATTTTAAAATGCTAGGGCATGTACCATTTATTGTGCTTAAAAGTTTTATACGTTTGGTTAATTTATTTTCAAATTTTTCATCAATTGGAAAATTATCTGTCTTTAGTTTGTGAAGTACATATTTGTGAAAATTTAAATTAAACTTGAAATAATCCGTATCGATACTATTTATTATAGAATCTATGATTATCATAGTTAACCACCTTTCAGATTTTAATTATAAAAATTTATTATTATATTTATTTCAAATGATATAAAATTATATCATTAAAGGATAATGTTTACAATTAGATTGAGAAGGAGCTTAGAGGTCTTTTATGTGTAAATAAAAATAAAAGAGATGCACTTATTGCGCCTCTTATTTTTTAAAGTTTATTTCTTCTGATTTATTATCTATATTAATAAATGTTTTTGAAGGAATAGTATTTGAAATTATTTTTCCATTTCGTATTGAGTATAGTACTGAGCTTCTTTTTTGAATGATGTCGTAGTCGTTATTACCATTAAGTATTATTAAATTTCCAGGGTTTCCTTCCTTTATTCCATAACTATCTTGTATGTTCAGAGTTTTAGAACTATTATGTGATATAAATTTAAGTGAATCATTTATGTCATCATATCCCATCATTTGGCAAACGTGTAATCCCATGTGAAGAACCTCCAGCATATTTCCAGATCCGAGGGGATACCATGGATCGAAAATATCATCGTGACCAAAGCAAACATTTATTGAAGATTTATTTAATTCTTTCACTCGGGTAACACCTCTTCTTTTAGGATAAGTATCGAATCTACCTTGAAGATGTATATTCACAAGTGGATTACACACAAAATTGATTTCACTCATCTTGAGGATTCTAAATAATTTATAGGTGTAGGCATCATTATATGAACCCATTGCAGTTGTGTGACTTGCAGTAACTTTATTTTTTAATCCAGTTTCATATGCACGAGTTGCGAGTACTTCTAAAAATCTTGATTGCTCATCATCAATTTCATCGCAATGTACATCTATAAGTTTGTTATATTTTTCAGCTAAGGAAAAAATTAAATCTATAGATTGAACGCCATATTCTCTAGTAAATTCAAAATGTGGAATTCCGCCTAAAACATCTGCTCCAAGTTTTAAAGATTCTTCTATTAATTCAGAACCATTAGGATAGGATAAAATTCCTTCTTGTGGAAATGCGACAATTTGTATTTCTATAGATTCTTTAAGTTCTTCTTTTAGCTCAATCATTGCTTTCATTGCAGTTAAGTTTTTATCTGTAATATCAACATGAGTTCTAACAAATTGTATACCGTTTGCTATTTGCCATTTAATTGCTTTTTTTGCACGATTTTTAATATCTTCATGTGTTAAGAAGGTTTTCCTTTTATTCCATACTTGTATCCCTTCAAAGAGTGTGCCACTTTTATTCCAGCTAGGTTCACCAGCTGTTAATACAGTATCTAAATGAATGTGTGGCTCTATAAAAGGAGGGTGTGCTAAATTAAAGTTTCCTTCTATTATGTCTTCATTTTTAAGAGGTATTAAATTATTTGAGATTTCATGGAATATACCATCCTTAATTCTTATGTCATAAACGTCTTTTTTTCCTTTGAGTTTTAAATTTTTAATTAACAATATTACACATCCTTATCCTTGAAAATTTTCATTCCAATAATATAAACAATTATTGTTGAAATAATAGCATTTATAGCAGGTATGCCAAATGATATAAAGTTTGAAACTAAAAATCCAATAATGAATGATATTATAGCTATTGGATTAATCTCTTTGAATTTAGTAACTTCTATTTTATTGTATTTGAGTTTTTTTATGAAAAAGTAATCTGCGATGACAACACCCCCAATTGGAGGCAGCATTGAGTTCAATAAAGTTAGGAAAGCTGTAAAATTATTATTAATCCATATAGATCCTAGAGTTCCAATTAAACCACTTATTAATACCAATTTACTCTTTTTAACTTTTGTTATATTAGAAAGTCCGAGTCCTGCTGTATATATTGCATTATCATTTGTTGTCCATATATTAAGTCCGAGTACAATTATAGCTGGTATAATAAGTCCTTGAGAAAACATTACATCGGCTATGTCAGAATTTCCAGTAACCATTGCACCAATTGCACCAAACAAGAACATTAAGGAGTTTCCGATAAAGAAAGCTATTACTGTTGTTGATACTGCGATTTTCTTTGTCCTTGAAAACCTAGTAAAGTCTGGAGTAACAGTTCCCCCACTTATAAAAGATCCAATACATAAGGTTATTGCAGTTATTAAATTCATTGGATTTGTCGGAGTGATACTATATAGTTTACCGAATCCGCCAATTGATTGGAGTGCTATAAATAGTGATAAACCACCGAGTATTGCAATAGCAGGTACAGCGATTGCACTCAATATAGTAAGTGATTTCATTCCAAAGTAGGCAGTACTAGTCATTAGAATTCCTGTTATTAGAACAATAACATAAAGATTTATATTGAATCTATTTGATATGGGTATTGCAAACATTGAAATACCTACACCGAACCATCCTATTTGAGTTATGCTTGTAATAAATGATGGGAGATAAGATCCCTTTAATCCAAATGAATATTTAGTTAATAAATGTAGTGATAATCCAGTATCAGATCCTATGTATGATAATAATCCAGTGTATATAGATAGAATTAAGTTTCCAATTAATATAGATTTTAGGAAGTCATTTAAACTGAGAGAGACTCCAATAGTTGCACCTGTTAGCATACTTGCAGAAAAAAATGTAAATCCTAGCATTACAACAAATATTGAAAAGAATCCTTTTCTGTCATTTGGATCTACAGAAGATAAAGAATAATCTATATCTGACATTTTGTTTTTATTCATTTAGTCATCTCCAATTATATTAAATTTTTAGTAAACTAGCATAAAAAAATAACGACCAAAAGGCCGTCAAAAAACGAATTATCTTAAATTATATAAAAAACATATTCGTATAAGGCCTTGTTAGTCTCTCTGGACTAAAATTAAAGGACTAGTTTTCTTGAAAGATATTATATACTTAATTGTGATTATAAATCAATATATTTTATTCACATACATCTATAAATTTAAAATTTATAGTGTCAAATAGACCCTTATCAGTAATTTTTATGTTAGGAATTACTGGAAGAGATAAGAAAGATAATGTTAAGAATGGATTGAAGGTTAAGTTTGGTGACAGTATGTTAATATTGTTGTGTAAAATTTCTAAATCTTTTATAACATCCGAAGCTTTTCTATTTGTAATAAGACCTCCAATTTCTAACCTTAATGAGTAGAGTACTTTCCCATTATCTACAATTGTAATTCCACCACCGATTTCTTTTATGTGATTACATGCAAGAATCATGTCTTGATCATTTGCACCACAAACAATTAGATTATGAGAATCATGAGCGATTGTTGTGGCTATTGCTCCAGAGTTTAACATAAGTCCTTTTACGATTCCGAGTCCAATATTTCCAGTATTATTGTGTCTTTCTATAATAGCTAGTTTTAATAAATCATTTTCGATATGTGCATTAAAGTATTCATTGCATTTCAAATTAAGAGAAGATATGTCTATTTTAAGATGATTAGTTTTTAAATTGTTAGGTATTATTTCTATGACATTTAGGAATGATTTATTTTTGATAGAGATTTTAAAATGATCTTCTGCAAGATTTGGAATATTTATTTGAGTTTTTAATGAAATTTTTGTAGTAGAGTCATCATTATTTATTAGTTCATTATCTTTAACAACTAAATTTCCATTTTTATATACAGATGAAATTTTAAAATCGTGTAGTGAATCTAATATTAAAAAGTCTGCAATATATCCAGGAGCGATAGCACCTTTTTTATTTAATTTATAGCATTCAGATGTATTTATAGTGGCCATTTGAATTGAGGTTTCAGGGCTTAGACCGCTTCTAATACACATTCTTATTGAATTATCTATGGAACCATATTTTACAAAATCATCTATGTGTTTATCATCAGTACATAAACAAAGTTTTCTGCTATTGTGTATTGATACACCTTTTATTAGTTCTCTTAAATTTTTGGCAACAGTACCTTCTCTTATATGTACATACATTCCTCGACGAATTCTTTCAATTAATTCTTCATGAGTGTGACATTCATGATCTGTTTTTATATAAGCAGTTGTATATGCATTTATATGATCGATTGAGAATCCAGCACAGTGACCATCTATAATTTTATTATTTAAATAAGCATCGTAAATTTTATCTATCATATCTTCATTGCATTCAAGAACAGCTCTGAGATCCATAACTTCAGCAAGTCCAAGGATTTTATTATTTTTATAAAATGGATAAAGATCTGAATTTTTTAATATGGAACCAGAATTTTCAAATTCTGTTGCAGGTACGCATGAAGGGAGCATAAAGTAAAAATCAAATGGAATATTTTGGGATAGTTCTATCATTAGGTTGATTCCATCAATTCCGAGAACGTTAGCAATTTCATGAGGATCTATGATTATTGAAGTTATTCCATGTATAAGAGCAGTTTTATAATATTCTTTTGGTGTTAATAGAGATGATTCTATATGGGCATGTGCATCTATAAGACCTGGACAAATATATTTTTTATTTCCATCTATTTCATTTTGTCCTGAGTAATTTCCAATGCCAACAATATAACCATTATGAATAGCAACATCTGATACAAATGAGGAATTTTGGAATACATCTATGATTGTTATATTTTTTATCACTAAATCACATGGAATATTTTTTATGGATGCTTGTATGTTTTCAATGTAAGTTTTCTTATTCATTTATAAATTCACCTTTATTAAAAATTAAATAATCTCCATTAAAATATTTTTAAGGTAATATTGTGATTATTTATGAAGATTATTAAGAATTATTATATTATGATTTAGAATTAATTCAAGGAAATTATGTTCATTAAAGTAGAAGAAATTTAGAAATTATAGTAGACTTATTAATGTTATACGGATTAGATAAATTTGTAATTTTAAATTATAAGATATGTGTGAAGATTTCTATATTTAATTTTTAGTAGGAGGGTTTTATGAAGATTTGTGTAGTAGGTGGAGCAGGGTTTATAGGAAGTAATTTTATTCATTATATGATTAACAAGTATAGAAATATAGATATTACTTGTATAGATGCATTGACTTATGCGGGAAACCTTGAAAATTTAGAGCTTGTTAGACAAAATATAAATTTTAAATTTTATAGAGGGAATATTTTGGATATAAAGTTTTTGGAGAATATTTTTCAAAATGAGAGTTTTGATGTTGTAATAAATTATGCTGCAGAATCTCATGTAGATAAATCAATTTATAATGGACAAGTATTTTTGGAGACAAACATTATAGGAACAAAAAATTTAATGGATATGTGTTTAAAGTATGGTGTTAATAAATACCATCAAATTTCAACCGATGAGGTATATGGTGATTTAAGATTAGATGATGGAAGAAGTTTTAAAGAATGTGATATATTAAAACCATCTTCACCTTATTCAGTTTCAAAAGCATCAGCAGATATGTTAGTAATGAGTTATTTTAGAATGTATAAACTTCATGTGACAATATCGAGATGCACAAATAACTATGGATCTTATCAGTTTCCAGAAAAATTGATACCTATTGTTATTGTAAATGCAGTTAGAGAGAATAAAATACCTGTATATGGTGATGGAAGTAACGTTAGGGATTGGGTATATGTACATGATCATTCAATAGCAGTGGATAAAATTATAAGAGAGGGTAAAACAGGAGAAATATATAATATTTCTTCAGGATATGAGATTGATAATTTAAGTTTGATAAAGAAAATATTGGATATATTAAATAAGGATTATTCTCTCATAACTTATATTGATGATAGATTGGGTCACGATATAAAATATTCAGTTGATAGTAGCAAAATATATTCTGAACTGGGGTTTAAATGTGATACCAATTTTGAGGTAGCTATTAGGAGTACTATAAATTGGTATTTGGATAATTTGAATTGGGTTGATTTAGTATTAAAGGATAAGTATATAGAAAATTAAAATGTGAGTATTGTACGAGTAGAAATATGCTTTTATTGTAGAGTATTAGTTAGCTTTTTAAAGTTTATTAGAGAAGTGGTGTATATAATTGAACTATAAATTACGTAATCTTATTGGGATAGTCGCTTTTATTTGCATACTATTAGTAACTATAAATTTAGATTTTATATTGAAAACTGTTGATATAAAAATTTTAGGTAAGGAATTTGTAGGTATAAAGGATGGCAAGATATTTTTATCATCCATTGATACAAATAAATTAACTAAAGACGATTTGGTTAAATATATTATGTATAATTTACAAGAAATTAATTTGAAAAATTTAGATGAGTATAAGTTTTCTATACATAGTAAAGATATTAATACAGAAGATAGCTATATAGAGAGATTTAATATTAATATTGATGAAAATTTTGAGAGTAGTTTATACAAAAGTTTGGATTTGTTAGATAAAAATAAAGATTTATATTTGAAGATATTTCTTAAAAATAACGAAAAAATTTATATGAGTGATATTTTTGTGGTTAATATAGATGATGGATTATATCAAAGTTATGAAAATGTTATTACACTAAATGATTATACAATAAAGGGGATAACTAGCCTAGTTAATATTCCAGAAAATATAAATATAAGTTCAAATTCAAAGTTTACCATTACAGCAAATTTTAATGAAAATAAAATTTCGGGTTTAAGTATTGATTATGATAAAAATAATAAAAAAATAATAATTGGGAATTTGGTTCCGGGTAAACAGTATTTAAATGTGGAAATAATCGCTGATGAGAATAGTTCAAATAAAATGAAATTTATTATTCCAAAACTCTTAATGGAACATGATTCAGAAATTCAGAGTTATTTTGTTAAAATTTATTATCAGGTATTGAAAAGATATCCCACTGAAAAAGAGTACTCCGAAAATTTACATAATATTTTAGACAATACGGTTGATTTGAAAAGTATATTGGTAGATATTATTTTAAGCGATGAATTTGATAGAATGAATACAACTCCTAAAGAAATGGTTGATAGTATTTATTTTTTATCAAATAAAAAAGTAATAAATGGAAGATTATCTATAATTACATTGGAAGAGTTTAATACAAAATTATCAAGTGCGGAATTTATTAATGAAGCTAAACTTGAAATTTTAGATAAGTTTTTAAATATGGAATCAAGTAAGGAATATATGGAATCAATTTTGAATTTTTAAACATAAAAAATCAAATAAAAATAATTACATATAGTAAATAAAAATAAAAATATTCCGATTATGTGAACATAACATGAATTTAAATTTAAAAATTCATCGGTTTGGAAGATTAATGTTTAGAATTTAATTCTTTCAAGGAGGAAAAAATGTTTAGTAAAAAATTTACAAAAAGATTAATTGGGATATTTTTATCTTTATCTATTGCTTCTGGTGTTATAGTTCATTTTGGTTCAAAATATGCTTGGGCTGTACCAGCACAACAAAGTAGATATGTTGAAGGGGATAATCAGTTTACAGTTAACCTTTCAAATGTAGAAATACCAGCTGGAGCAAATCCTGGAGCAGTTGACTTTAATGGTAATGGTCAGTATGATGAGAATGAAATACTTCCTTTAAAGGGAACAGAAGATTTTGTAAAGTCTTCATCATCACAAAATGAAGATGAACAATTTTTAACGATATTAGGAATTGAAGGCGGAGTAATTCGTAATACTTCGGTTGTGACAAGAGAAGATATAGAGGGATATCAAAAGTCTTATTTAAGGGATACATCTAATGGTGGATATGCTTATATTAAAGTTAAATTTTCTGGAAATGTAGCAACTGCATTAAAGTCTACCATTGATGCAGCTGTTAAGGAATATTCTAAGAATGCAACATTGCTTTCTCAAGGTAAAGGTAGTCAAATTGAATTGATTCAACAAGAAACTCTTGCAACAGTTTTACAAAATTCACTTGGTATGAAAGATGAGTCAGGGAAATTGGTAAATAAAGATTTTACACTTAATGTAACATATACAAGTGGTGCCAAGACAGAAACTAAAAAGATATCAATTGAAGATTTAGTTATGGATACTACAACAGCTAAGAGGAACCAGTATACGAATACTTATAATGCTCCAAAAATTGTAGATAATGATGGTAATGTTTATTTTAAAATTTATGGTTTACCAACAGGAGCTGAGATAACTAATGTGGAATTTGGGGGTTCTTTAGTTTTTCCAACTCTTGTAGAGCAGAGTGTAGTACAAAAAACATCTATCCAAACAAGTATAAATAGTAAAACAGGTATAATCCCATATTTAGATCCACTACTAACAGAAAATATAAACATTGATAATACAAACCCATTAGATCCTTTAGCAATTAAGCCAACTGTTTCTTACTTTGTTGATTTGGATTTTAATGAAAATGGTGAGGTTGTCTCAAGTGATAGTAATATAGTTAGCTACGTGGGTCCAACTTCAGAAGATGATAAATCTCAAGGCTATAACCATGCAAATATAAGACCTATAGACGATGGTGTCGTATTTTATGATGCGTTATATGACCCAGAAGATACAATTAAAAGAATACAAATGAAGGATTCAAATGGGAAACTTTATGATGGCAAGATTTTAAAAGAGGCTGAGAAAGTTGGAGTTATGCAATCCTATGCTAAACTTGATGATACTGTAAAAGATCCTCAGAAGAATGCTGCTGAATATAAAGATATATTGATAACTGGATTAAAATCAGGAACTGATTATAAGTTTACGGAATTAATTGTAACATTTAATTCAGGAGATGGAGATATCAATAGGAGATTTACAAATTATGATCCTATTTCTGTAAATCCTATGACAATAAGAACAATGGGAGGTAAGGCTTCAGCTGAAGGAGAGTTATTAGATACTTTTGAACTTAAGAATGTTACTCCAACTAAGGCAGAATTTGAAATTTTATTTAATGATCCAGATGGAATTATAAAGGATGTTTCAATTACTGGAGATTCAATTGCAAGTTCATTCTATGATACTAAGGAAAATTTGGTTAAGCTATATGGATTGATTCCAAACAATTTAACTAAAGGGCTTCAATTAATAGTTACTCTTACAGATGGACAAGAGTTATCTATGGATATAGATCCATTTACAACTAAGAAAATCACAAATGCAAAAGAGTGGATTGAAGGATTCTACAATATCTTTTTCTTAAGAGATGGAGACCCAGATGGAATGGCATATTGGACATCAAAACTTGCTTCTCAAGAGTTTTCAGTTAATTACTTTACATCAAATATAGTTAATGAGCAAGAGTACAAGGAGAAGAACTTAGATAATACTAAATATGTAGAGCGTATGTATAGATCAGTTACAGGAAGGACATCTGATGCTGAGGGACTTGCTTGGTGGGTTAAGACTCTAGAAGAGACAATTGCAGAAATCGGAGATAGAACTGCAGCAATGCAAGCTATATCTGAGAGAATGCTTGGTGAATCAGAAACTAGAAACTTCCTATATAGTCTTGGATTGAGAGTAGAGTAAATAAATTAAGGCGTGTACTATGTACATGCCTTTTGTTATGGGTATATTTTAATTATTAAATAATTATCTATATAAAGAAGATTAATTTTTAAGGAGAATAAATTGGGAGATTTTGTACATGCGTATTCCAAATTTTTAATAGGGAACATTAACTTTTTCTACTATATAATTGATGAACTTTTAGGAAGAGAAAAGATAAATAGTAATTTAATTTTAAAAGTACAAAGGAGGATTAAAGTATTAAAGCTTATAGATTCTGTGTCTGATGGGTTGAAGAATTATTTTTTTGGAAACGATTATGAAGAGGTACTAGATTATTATAACATATATGAGGATTTAGATTGTTTTGTTGAGAATCTTCTATACTATAGAGATTATGGAATAGATATTGATCTTATAGATGAAGTTCAAGATAAAAACTTATATAAAATTTGTTCTAAAACGTATCCAAACATGCATAATTATGATTGTTCTAATAAGATAGCTATAAGATTAAATGCTGATGAGCTTTTTTTAGAAGATTATTTAGAATTAAGTGAACTATATTTCATACTAAAAGAGATAGTACCATGTAATGTAAATTTTACTATTAATGATTTAATTAATAATGAAGTTGTATTAGAAGATAGGATAAGTAATTATCAATATAAGAATTTTGTAAATACTAAGATAAATATTATAAAGATAAGAGATTATTTAAAGTTAATTGAATGTAGTGATATCGATGGATTTATATTAAATAGGTTAAGTTTACTAGATGATAATCCTATTTGGGATTATTATATACTTGACTCTAAAATTAAAAATATGGAATTAGATGAAGTTATAGAAAAATATGCTTTAAGTATAGGTAGTAAATATAAGAATTATTTTGGATTAAATGAGAAATTATACAGATTTGTAGGAAGAAATGTACTAGCAGTTTTATGTGAATATGCACTTAAAAGAGAAGATAATAACGCACTTAAAAGATATATTGATGAGCTTAGCAGTTTATAGTTTTGTTTATTAGAACTGGTGATATATCACTCTTGAATTATTTTTATAAAAATTGTAATTAAATGAGTTTTTGGTTTACGTAAATTATTAATATCAAATTTAAATTTGGATTTGATTTTATATATAGTAGATTTAGCTAGAATTTTTAAGAATTCTAGCTATTTTTATAAAGTATTGTATAATTTTAAGGAGAATTATATATGGAAGATTTAATAAGTGTTATTGTTCCAGTTTATAATAATGAAATTTATTTAAGAGATTCATTAGATAGTATTATTAATCAGAGTTACAGTAATCTTGAGATAATTCTTATCGATGATGGTTCAACTGATAGAAGTTATAATATTTTGATAGAATATGAGAAGATGGATAAGAGGATCAAGGTTATTACTAAAAGAAATGGTGGAATATGTGAAGCAATGAAAATGGGAGTACTACTTTCTAATGGTAAATACATTGCAAGATGTGATGGGGATGATATCAATGATATTTATAGGTATGAGAAACAGCTTAAATATTTAAAAGAGGGAAATTATGATCTTATAGGGTGCTACTTAAAAGGTTTTGGGAATGGTAGCGAGATTTACATGAAGATGATGGAATCACTTAATTATGAAGTTTTAGATGATTATCATCAATTTCTTAGGATATATTCGGGGTCTTGTATAAACGGGGGAGGATTATTTGGAAAGCGAGATTTATTTATAGAACTTATGCCGTTTAAGAAAGAGTTTTCGATTGTTGAAGATAAGCTTATTTATTTAGAATTTCATAATGCTGGGTATAAGATAGGAAATTTACCTGAGGTGGTTTATAACTATAGGGTTCATAAAAAGAACACTTCTCTTGATTCTAGTAACTCATATGATATGTTGTATAGAAATATTGAGCTTAAACTTACTTATTTATTTAAAAATGTTATAGAAAGTTTTGATAATATTATAATCGTATATGAGAGAGAGATAATAAATATTATCAATCACATATTTTCAAGGTATTATCCGAATATTAGGTGTAGATTTATTGATGAATATGGTTTTAATTGTTTTATGAGTGAGGACATATTTAGTTATGATAGCAGTAAGACTGCAATACTTAGTGGCTTAGGATTTATTAAGGGTATAGAGGTGCAACTTTTAGATTTTGGATATAGGCATCTTCATAATTTGTTTTTACTTGTGTAGTCATTTGGTTTTTCAAATGGCTTTTTTGTTTTTTTAAAAGTTAATGTAGTGTAACACTTTTATAGTTTTATCATAATTTTATAAAAAATATAACGCATAAATAGAGAAATAATTATGGATTAATAACCAAAATTATAGTAAAATAGTTATAAAATATATTGACTTTAGTATGCGAAATGTATTAATATTGTAATGTAATTGTTATTATTTTATAAAAATTAATATGATTCTTTGTGTTTAAGTTAATTGGAGGGAACATATAAAAAGAATTCTGTAAATTTATAGTGTATAACAATGTAGATAAAATTTTTGAGGAGAAGTTTTATCTTTGACTGGAAAGTTTGACTTAAAACCGAAAATTGATAGAAAAAAATTTAGTGATTTGATTTTGTTTTCAAAGTATTTTAATAATTTTATTATAGCAATGTGTTGTTACTATATTTAATAAATGGACAAGCAATAAGTATTGTTAAATTAGTATAATGGAGCATTAATATAAGATTGCGAGTAAGGATTAGATTAATCCTTTTTAATGGAATGGTTTTAACAAAAGATGAAGAAATACTGATTATAATTTTTAGTTGGATATGCGGAAGTAAAGGGACAATCTGAGAAAAGATTTGACACTTCTATATGATAATTTGCATAGTTAATATTTACATAGAGATAAGAAAAAATAAGATTATTTTTAAATGAAAAATGGAGGCAAAAATAATATGAATAAAAAAAGAGTAGCGCTTGCTTTGGCAGCAGCACTTGGAATGAATTCTTTAATGGTTACTGTTGGTGCAGTAGGTGGACAAGCTTTTATAGCTCATGCACAAGATTCTAAATTAAGTACAGATTTATTAGATAAGTTAAAAACTTTAGAAATAGAGTCTCTAGAGACATCTGTAGATATGAGTGCAGATGGTAAAGCTCAGGTTACATTTACTAAGATAAGTCCTGAAACTATAAGTAATGTTACAGGAGAGTTTGAGTATAAACCTTTTACTGAGAGATCTGATCTTAAAGAGACTGCATCAAAAGCTACGGGTGTATGGGATAAAAATACTGGAAAATTTAATGTAAGTGGAATAACTGCGCCAGGAATTTATACTGGAAAAGTTACTATAGTTTACGCAAATAAGATGACAGCAGAATATACTTTAAGCTTAGTTAAAAAGCCAAGTGATTCTGTAAGTTTTACAACTGATATAACTACAGGACAACTTGTATTAAAGGATCTTAAATTTAATAATGGTTCACAAGAAATTGCTAATTTCGAACCTAAGTCGGTAACTGCTTATTTGGGGAATGATAAAACAAAAGCAGTTGAACTGACTAAAGATTCAACAACTGGTGAATATAAAGTTAGTTTGTTAAAGTTAGGTAAAAATGGGAATTTGGATTTAAATGATACGGTAAAAGTAGAGATTGCTTATGGGAATAATAAAGAGTATACTTTAACTTCAGATATTGTTTTAGTTCAAGATAAATCTTCAACTTTTAAGAGTGTTGTAGCCACAAATGATTCAACTGCAATGAATACTTTGAAAACAACTTTAAAAAATGATTTTAATGAGGCTAAAGAACCAGAATTACCATCACATGTTGCAGATAGGGATAATTATATAATAAGTGTTGGAACTGATAAGTTATTAGAATACAATCAAACAGTTAAAAATGAGACTACTGGTAATACAGCTAAAATTGGAGGGGCGAAGTTAAAGGTAGATCAACCTACAGCTGGAACAAAAGAAGTTAAGATAAGTGTAGAAAGTGCAAAAGTAGATAGTGATATAAGTACTCTTGAAGATAATTTTGTACCTACATCTAAAGTGGGGTTTGGATTTACAGCTCCTGCTGGTGGTGCTAATGCTACTACGAGTGATGTTGCATTGATTGGTGAATATTCATTTAATGTATCTGGTGTAGGAAGTGCAATGTATTTCAATGCTTTTAGTTCTGCTAGTGTTACTTCGGCGACAAGTACTGTTACTACTAGTACTTTTAGATATGTAGATATTACAAATGGAGTAAAAGATTTTACTAATGGAATAAATACTAATGCTTCAGTTACTTTGAATTTAGAGAATTTCAAACATGGATATCAAACAGTAGCAGTTACGTTTGATTATAATGATGTTAAGGATAAGGAAAATATAAATAAACAACAGCCAACAAATAGTGGTACTGAGATTCCTGTAGGGGCGGAATTTACTCCTGGATCATTTGATTCTGTTCAAACATCATTAATAATTTCTACTGATAAGATTGATGGTGTTGCTGTACAATCTAAGTTCGTAAAAACTAGTTCTTCAGAAGGACAAGTTACAATAGTTGGTGGAAATAAATTATTAAATAATTTGCTTGATAAAGTAGATTACAATAAATTAGTATTAACAGTTGATGGTGTTAAAGCTACATTTAATAGTACGGAGAGTAAGAGTGACAATTTAGTATTTGATGTTCAATTTAATGGAGCTGTTCCAAATAAAACTGATGCTTCTTGGATTCTTGAGATAAATGGTAAGAAAGTTGAAGGAAAGGTAGACTTAACTCCTGGAGTAGTTGAATCCGTAAATTTAACAAATGTTCAAGCTACTAACAGTGGAACAGAAAATATAACTGATCAATTTAAAATAGATGCTAAATTTAATTCTACGGTACCTACTGGAACTGTAAGAGTGAACGATCCAGTTAGTGGTAGTGATAGAGTTACATTTGATCAATTTAAATCAGGAATTAATACAATTCATAATGTTGTAACTAGTGGAAAGTATCAAGGAACTTATAGTGCTGGAGTAATTGCAAATTATAATCCTATAACTGTATTACTTAAAGCTGATAATCCTACAACATCTTCAGTTAGATTGACAATTGATATGGATTTCTTCGGAAATAATGATTTGATTAAAAATATAACAGGTGGAATAATTTATTACAGAGAATATAAAGCTGGATTAGGTGCTAATGATGGATGGGAAATTGCAAAGGGTGCTGATATTTCATCTAGTGATATAAAAGAAGATCCAGTAACTAAGGTAGTTACAGGATTGAATGCTGGTAAAGAATATGAGTTTGTGGTGACATATTCATACAAAGAGGGAAATTCAGAAGTCCGAGATATTTATTCTAATATAGCTGTGGCAACAACAAAGCCTGGTTCTTCATCAGGTAGTGGTGGAACAATATCTGGAGGAAGCAGTAGTTCTTCATCAACTGGATCTACTACAGTTAATGTAACTAGTACTAATTCAACTAAAGGTTCGACTTCAATAAGTGTAACTATACCTTCAGGCGTTTCTTATACTGAAAGTAGTGCAAATCCTACACCTGTTGGATTTAAATATAAAGATAAGAACGGTAAAACTGTAATTGAAACTAATGATCAATACTCAAATGTTAAAGCTAGATTCCAGAATGGAAAGGTAGTTCTTGAAGGATTAGTTCCAGGAAAAGAGTATACTGAAATAAGTATTAATTACAATGATAAAAATAACAAAACTAAAACTTTAGTTCTTAAAAATGTAAAAATTGATTCTACATCTGAAGGTCAAAGTTATTTAGCTAATGTTTATAATGTCGTATTTAATAGACCAGCTGATGAGAATGGATATATGTTCCATTTAGGAAATTTAACTAGTAAGAAAGTTTCTTTAAGGGCATTCTTATTAAATATGATAAATGAAAAAGAATTTGACAAGCTATATACAACTCCTGAAAATAAGGTAGAAGCGTTATATAATGCTATAGTTAATAGAGATTCTGATACTCAAGGTAAGGCATTCTGGGTGGCAGAATACAAAAAATTATTATCAGTTTATGGATCATCTTCTGCAACTCTTCAAGCTTTAGCTGATAGAATGGTTAATGAAAATGAATTAAAAACTTTAGCTCAAAAGCTTAATTTTGAGTGGTAGAATTTGAAATTTTAATTTAACACATGTGATTTTCCTAAAAAAGCAAATAGTTATAACTAAAAGGCGTAGATTTAATATCTACGCCTTATTTACTATTATTCCAATTCCATTTGTTATCTCTCTTTGATATTTTGTTTGATCATTCATTAGTTTTAAAGTGTATGTATTATTTTCAAGTGCTATTGAGGTTGAACCACCTCCATCTAGATTTATTGCATCAACTATGTCTAGATCTTTTAAATATTTTGAAAGCTCAGAAAGCGTCATACCTAGGCTATCATCTGATTTGTCTACTGTAAATAATATTACTTTATTATAACTTGTTATACCTAAGGCTGTTCTTGCATGTCTTCCAGTTATAAATGATGTATCACCTAGTGTTTTATAATAATCAATTCCCATCTCTTTACCTGAAGATATTAGATATTCATGACCTGTGAAGGCGTGGAGAATATCGTTTTTGAACTTTTGTTCATTTTTAGAATAAATATTAAAATTGAATGATACGATTTCGTTTAAAAATTTATAATCAATATTGTAATAATTTTCATCACCATAAGATGTGATTAAAACTTGGTTCTTTTCGATTTTTTTAGGTTCGTTCATTTCTCCTATATCAATTACTTTTCCGTATATTGTTGTTCCAGCAAAAATACTTCCATCGCTATTAAAAAGTTCTATTAGCATATAGCGTGAAGGTAAACCTTCGTGTGGGTAGTAAGTTGATTCTTCATTTATTTTGTAATTTGATATATTTGTGTGTTTGTATGAATCAAGTTTATTTATAGATTCTATTTGGAGATCTTTATAAGATCCTTTTATAAATTTTATAGCTCCACTTACTGTAAAAAAATCAAATCCATACTTTCCAGATTTGTCTATGTAAAATACAGGCCTTTTTGAATCAGAAGGATCACTTATTATAGAGAATATTTCACCTTCTGATATTGTAGTGAAAAGCGGTTGACCATTTGACATTTGAAAGAATTCGCCATTTACTCCACCAATAATATTTTTACCTGTTATGTATTCGGAATTATTTAATTGTGTTAATAAAGTTTCTTTTGATGCTGTTAGGTTGTTTGCTTTAATTAATGCTAAAGAAATGTTTTCATTGTTTAAATCAAATTCAATATAATTTACTTCTTGATTACCACCATGACCATCATAATTTATTATTGTATTATGTATGAAGTGTATATCCTCTTCTAGAGTTATTTTATAAGAATAAGGGGTTGCAGCTAAAGAAATATTTGTTAAAAACAAAGTCATTGCAAAAATAGCAAATAAAAACATTGATAATTTTGTTTTAAATTTTTTCATGAAAATTACTCCAAATATATAAAATTTTAAAATTTTAAACTATATTATTTTATGTTAAATCTATTAAGTAAAAAGTCTTTACATTTATCCTCGTATGTTGAGTCAATATCTTCTAATTCTGTAAAGTTTTGATATTTTGATTTTAAGCAATTTGATATTAATCTATCTGTAATTTCTCTGTTTTTGGGCAGAAGTGGACCGTGCATATATGTGCATATTGTATTTTTATATACAAGTCCTTCATAAGAATCTTCTCCATTATTTCCAAAACCAATTATGCACTTCCCAAGAGGAGTGTGATCATTTATATATGTATTACCTGAGTGGTTTTCAAAACCTATGTAAGTTTCCCCATTTTCTTCATTTTTTATTACAATATTTCCAGTTTTACGAATATTAGATGCGACTGTATAAATATTTAATATACCAAGTCCTTCTAGAATATCACCAGTTTGAGTTGTATAACTTTTTCCAAGGAGTTGATACCCGCCACATATAGCAAGTACACATCCATTTTCTTCTATAAAATCTTTTATGACATTTCTTTTTGATAATAAGTCATCTACGACTAAGGACTGTTCGAAATCTTGTCCACCACCAATAAATACAATATCGCCAATATTTAAAGAAATATCATCGCCTATGTGGACATTATTTATTTTAACTTCTATTCTTCGTTCTTTACATCTTTTTTTTAAGGCTAAAATATTTCCAATATCACCGTATGTATTTAGTAGATCGGGATAAAAGTGGTGTACTGTTATTTCCATATTAAAAACCTCCTAATTTACCAAATTGAATCTATGTATTTTTTGCTATACAAGAATCTTCTGAATTCAAGCATACAAGTATAACTACAAAGAATATATACGGTTTCATTTTCTTTGTTTTCTAAATAATCTAAAATCTCTTCATATTTCTCAAAGATATTTATATTTTTAACTTCTCCGAGGTTTAATCTTAAACCCATGTCATGGGTTCTTGTTCCTCCAGTGAATACTTCTTTTAGCTTAAAATCATTTATCATTTCAATATTTACATCATATATCCACGAGATGTCTTGACCATCTGCAAAGTTGTCATTTAATAAAAATCCAAGATAAAATTCATTTTGTTTATTTAAATTTATAGTGTTTAGTGTTTCATTAAAGCCTGCAGGGTTTTTTACTAGGAACATAGTTATGTCATTATTTTTAATTTTAAAATTTTCCTGTCGTCCAAATACATTTGAAAATGTTTTTATAGAGTCGATTATAATATAATCTGGTATATTGCAAACTGAACTGATGGCATAGGCACAAAGAACGTTATATATATTATAAATACCACCTTGATTTATTGTTATAACGTTGTTTTTAATTTTTATAATACTTTCATTTATATTATTTTCTAAAATATCTGCAACAGAAAAATCAAGCTCTTCTCTTTTAAAATCACATCTACTGCATTTAAAATTTCCCAAATGATTATAAGTTATGAAATTATACTCGTAAGGCGATCCACAAAACTTACAATTAGTAGCCTCTACATTTAGGTTTTCTTGATTTGAATTACTTTTGTAGTTTTCAAATCCAAAATAATATTTGCTATTATATATTTTTTCGAGAGAGCATAGCAGAGGTTCGTCTCCATTTAATATGAGCTTTGAGTTACTGCAGAGTTTTATTCCTTCTTTAATATGATTTAGAGTTGTATAGACTTCTCCGTATCTATCTAATTGGTCGCGAAAAATATTTGTAACGGCAATTATTTTTGGTTCGATAAATTTGCAAATATATTTTAAACTAGCTTCATCTACTTCTATTATTGCGGTCTTAGATACTTTTTTGTTAAATAAATTATAGTTTTTTATGTAAGTTGTAGTTATTCCAGGTAGCATATTTGCTCCTGTGTAATTTGAGAAACAGTTGATAAATGAATTATTAAATATGTGATTTGTTAGAGCAGTTGTTGTGGTTTTACCATTGGTTCCTGTGATTAAAATTGTATTTACATTCTTTGATACATGTTTTAATATATCAGGACAAATTTTTAAAGCAATTTTACCAGGGAATGAACTTCCTTTTTTCTTTAATTTTAAAACCATAATAGCTATTTTGGTTATTATAATTGATAATATTTTTTTCATTTTACTCTAACCTCTAAAATTTTTATTAACTATCCTTAAGTATATCATATTCACTATAAATATAGTCACCATTTTCACTAATCGAGAATTTTAATTTAGAATTATCATTAAAATCATCTAACATTTCTTTTATTTTTTCGGATGGAAGAGGAAGTCCTTCTTCAATTGTTGGGAATAATTTGATTTTTATTTTGTTTATAGAATAATCTGATATGAAGAGATTTAATTGATATAAAAAGTTTATATCTTTAAATTTTCCGAATGTTATTAAAGGAAAATTTTTGTGATTTTTAATCGAAAATTCTTCTCCAAAAGTTAAGAGTATTCTATTTTTATTTAGTATATGGGGTATAAGTTTTTTATTTAGATCTTTTTGATTAACAAAAATAATAGAAGTGTAGAAGTTGTCCTCAAATACTCTTAAATATTTATAGATATCTAAGAGATCTTTATTTGTCAAAAGTATTGGATTAACGTAAGAAATTGAATAATTGTCGTAGCCAAATAAACGGTAAGTACATTCGTCTATTTTTAAATATTTTAGTTGTAACATGTCTTCTACTTCATTTAACACGCATAAATTTTTTTCATTTATAGATAAAATTGAGTCTATATTTTGGACTGATTCATTTCTTAAATTTAAAATTTTGAAATTTGAAGAGTTGAGAGTTTCTTTGAAGTTGTCGTTTATGTGACATTCGTTAAAAATTGTTATGAAGTACTCGTTTAATAATGATTTGGTATTTGTTTCATCTAGTGTGTTGTTAATATTTTTATTTTGTAGTACAATGTTACTCATGTAATCTTTAAAGTTTTGAGAATAAAATGTTAAAAAATGTATGGATTCAGAAAAAAAATTCTCGTATGTACAAAGATAAAATCCTGTAAAGAACGTGATGATGATTAATGATTTTATTAAAAATTTCATTTTAAGTCCCCTTGTAATTAGTTTGTATTTAGTATTATCAAACTAGATAATAAAAATGTAGTTGAATGAGGTTTTTTAAATATGAAGAAAAATTTGAAGGGTGATAAGAGTAGGGAAGTTTATTTTGAACGTTTAGATAAAATAGTAAAAAGGAAAAATAAGAAAGTAGACTTCAGTGGAATGTCACCTTATGAGATAATTAATTATTTAAGAGAGAAAGATATAAGGAAAAATTATAAAGTGCTTCCCTCAAATAGATTTTTTAAACGTACGGTTATTATTTCATGCTGTATGGTTTTTTTAGTATTAAGCTATAGCATTACAGGAACTTATAGTGTAATTAATCAAAATATAGAAATTTTGGTAAATAAGATAGATGGAAAGAATAATGAATCAGATATAATAGAAAGTTATTTAGATTATGTAATACATGGAGATTTTCAAAATCTTATAAATGCGTATAGAAACAACTCATCAATTTCTATTGAAAGCCATTTAGAACTTGTGACACTACTAAGTTCTATTAATAATATTTCTCAAGCAAAAGAGGAACTTACGTTACTTAAAAATAAAATATCTCATAATACTCTTGTAAGGAATCAGAGCGATCATAAAAATAATGTGTATAAACTCTTAGATAATTTGTTTTTATATAATAGTCTTGAAGAGGCACGAGAGATTTTGGATAAAAATGTTCAAAATTTAGGTGATGAGATAAGATTTAAAGAAAAGGAAATATTATATAATCTTTTATCAAATAATCCTGATAATGCTTTGTTTATTTATAATGGTATAGATTTATCTTCCATTAATGATATAGATGACATTATTAGTTATAGTAAACTTAGTGTTATATTTAATAGATTTGATAATAGTTTAAATGGGATAATTAAGACACTTGCAAGTGATCCTGAGAATACGGATGTTTTATCTGTTATAGATATGATTAAGTATTATGATATGAATAAGGCTAATGATTCTCTTAATTTTTTCATTGAATCTCAAGGAGCTACCCCAGAACTTAGGTTTATTCGTGCTATCATAAATATAAAAGATGTGTCTAAAACTCAATCAAATCTTGAAGATGTTTATGAGTTCTCAAAAAAATATCATGGGAATATGTTATCAAATGGTATAAGGCTTGAGATACTTACAAATGCAAATAGATTAGATGATGTTGATGTACTATTGAATGAGTTAAAGAGCATTAAAGATAAAAATTTTTATGTTTATTATATTTTGGCCAAGCATAATTTGAAACTTCAAAATTATAATGAGTCTTTAAATAATATAACTCAGAGCATTAAATTAAATAGTGATTTTGCTCTAAGTTATGATGTGTTACTCAATGTGCTCGTTGGACAAAATAAAATTTTAAATATGAACTATTTTTATCTTAAGATGAAATCACTTGATATATTAAATACTTACATTGACAAGGAGTTTGTCTTAAAATATACAAATGAATTTAATGATGTAAATAGTGCATTAGATATACTTAAATTTTCTAATAAAATTTCGATATATGAATCTGGCCTTAAATATCAAGCAGCTAAGATATATATAGATTTGAAAAAATATGAAGAGGCGAAAGTTAAACTTAGAGAAGCAATAGCATTAAATGAAGATTCTATTTATGTGAGAACATACGGAGTTTTACTCCTAAATATGGGAGAAGTAGGTCCTGGAATAGATAGTATCAGAAGAGCCTATGAACTTAATCCGAAGGATATTTTAAATTTAAATAATGCGGGAGCTTATTATGCGAATATAGAAAATAATATTCAGAGGGCATTTTCAAATGTTGAATCAGCTTATGAGGGTCTTGATGATTCATATAGTGAGTATGAAGCATTTATAATAAGAGAAAATTATTTTAAACTTAAAGCGATTTATGATAATGCAACTGGTGAAACATTGAGTGAAGAGATACCTATTTTAGATTATTTATACTAAAATTTGTAAAAACTTTAGGAAGTATTTTCCTAAAGTTTTTTTGTATTTGTAAGTATAAAATGATAATATATGTATTGGAGTTTAACTTAATTTTAAAAGGAGGATACAAGATTGGAGATCTTATTGTTATTGAAGGCAGTTGTAATTGCAATTATTGAAGGTATAACAGAGTTTTTACCTGTATCATCAACTGGGCATATGATAATTGCAAGTGATATAATAAATTTTATCGAAACTGCCGGTGTGGATTTTGTACAAATGTACGAAGTTGTTATTCAATTGGGAGCTATTCTTGCTATTATGGTTTTGTATAGAAATAAGATCATAGATTCGATTGTCCATTTAAAAGAGTATGGATTTAAGATGTGGTTTTATATATTTATAGCGTTTTTACCATCTGCACTTATTGGGATTTTAATAAATGATATAATTAAATCTAAGTTATTCAATACATTTAGTGTGTCATTTGGACTTATTATTGGGGGAATTATACTTTTATTTGTAGAAAAGTATTTTTCGAATAGAAATGTAGACAAGCAGACTAAAGATATTGGTGATGTAACACTTAAACAAGCCTTAGGAATTGGATGTTTTCAGGTTTTATCTCTATGGCCTGGAATGAGTAGATCGTCTTCCACTATATCTGGAGCGTGGATATTTGGATGTTCAACAAAATTGGCAGCGGAATTTTCATTTTTTCTTGCTATACCAACTATGATCGGGGCATCTGTTTATGAACTTTTTGGGATGGATTATTCATCATTTACATCTGGTCACGCAATTGCCCTTGTGGTTGGATTTTCAGTTGCGTTTTTGGTTGCAATTTTAGTCGTTGATACGTTTATAAAATTTTTGAGGAAATATCCAATGAAATATTTTGCGTATTATAGGATAATTATAGCGATACTTCTTATCATACTTGTTAATCTTAATATTATTAAAGTATAGGATTATAATATATTTACACATATTATGTTTTATGTTACAATTAATCTCAGTGTACTCAGATATTGGGAGGATTACTATGAATCAAATAAAGAAAATTGCGATACTTACAGGTGGAGGAGACTGTCCAGGTCTTAATGCAGTTATAAGAGCAGTAACAAAAACAGCTATATTAGAATATGGATATGAAGTTATAGGGTATAGGTTTGGATATAGAGGTTTGTATAATAATGATTATATTAACCTTGATATTAATGCAGTTGATAATATCTTACATAAAGGTGGAACTATACTTTGGAGTTCCAATAAAGATAATCTTTTTGATTATATAGTAGAGGAAAATGGACAAAAAGTTAAGAAAGATGTTTCAGATATCGCTGTTGACAATCTTAAGAAAGAAAATATTGATGCTTTGGTTATAGTTGGTGGAGATGGGACTCTTACATCAGCGAGAGATTTTGCCCGTAAAGGTGTTAATGTTGTAGGTGTACCTAAAACTATTGATAATGATTTAGGAGCTACGGATTTTACATTTGGGTTTAATACGGCGATAGGGATAGTTACTGATTGTTTGGATAGGCTCCATACAACAGCTGAATCACATCATAGAATTTTAATTGCTGAAGTTATGGGTAGAAATGCAGGGTGGATTGCTCTTCATGCTGGAATTGCTGGAGATGCTCATATAATTTTAATACCTGAGATACCGTATAATTTGGATAAAATTGTAGAGAAGATTAATGAAAGAAAAGCTATGGGATATAAATATACTTTAATAGTCGTATCCGAAGGAGCTAAGTCAGTTTTAGGAGAAACTGTTATTGCAAAAGTTGTTGAGGATTCTCCAGATCCAATAAGGTTTGGTGGAATAGCAAATAAGCTTGCAATTGATCTAGAGAAGAGAATACCAGATCAGGAGGTTAGATCAACAATACTTGGTCACATTCAAAGAGGAGGGAATACTTCAACATACGATAGAATTTTATCTACTAGATATGGTGCTGCAGCAGCTAGACTTATTTATGAAGGAAAGTTTGGTAATATGGTTTGTTTAGATGGTGATGAAATTTCGTGTATAAAGCTTGAAGGTGTTATTGGAAATGAAAAATTTGTTAATCCTGATCATGAATTAATAAAGATATCTAAGAGTATGGGAATTGGATTTGGAGATTAAAGTACTGCGTTTATGTGGTGCTTTTTTTGTATAAAATAATTCTATGTGATATAAAATAACATTAATAAATTAAAGAGGTGGTTTTTTTGTTTAACAATATAAGGAGATTTTCATTTGTTTTTGTATGTTTTTTATTATTAGGGATTATGGCTTCTTGTAAAGGATCTAATGCGTCTAAAAATGTTAACCTTTCAACCGATGAAATTTATGAGAAAATTATAAGTGGAGTTGATATACCAAAATTAGAGAAATTAGGTGATAGTGAAATAGGAAGTTTAATGGCAATAGCTTCTTCAAGTTATGATGAGGCAACATTTTGTTTAAGTCCATTGAATGTTCAAGCAACAGAAATTGCGTTATTTAAGTTTTCAACTAAGGAACAAGAAGATTTAATTGATAAAGGTATTACAAGAAGATTAGAGGACTTGGATGCTACATGGAGCAGATATTTACCTGATCAATATGAACTTATCAAGAATGTTAAGAAGTTTAGTGATAGAAATATAAAAGGATATATTATAGCGGATAATGCAGTTACGATTTTTGAGAATTTAATTAAGGTAGTAAATAATGCCAATTAATAGAAAAACGGTATGATATTCATACCGTTTAATTTTTTAATATATACCTTGGGATATCATTGCGTCTCCAACTTTTTTAAATCCTGCGATATTTGCACCAGCAAGAAAATTATTTCCAAGTGAGAATTCGGAACATGTGTCATAGCAAACTTTAAATATATTTTTCATTATATTTTTAAGTTTTTCGTCAACTTCTTCAAAAGACCACGAATATCTAAGTGAATTTTGAGACATTTCAAGCCCAGAGACTGCAACTCCACCAGCATTTGCAGCTTTTGATGGACCAAATAAAATATTGTTATCTAAAAATAATTTTATAGCCTCAGGAGTTGATGACATATTAGATCCTTCACAAACGCAGAAACATCCATTTTTAATTAGAACTTTCGCAGAATCCTCAGTTATTTCGTTTTGCGTTGCACATGGTAGAGCAATATCGCATTTTTCATTCCAAATTTCTTTGAAGTTTCCATTGAATTTAGTATTTTTATCAAATTCTAAATATTCACTTATTCTTTCGTGTTTAATTTCTTTAATCTTTTTTATTATAGATAAATCTATTCCATTTTCATTGTAGATGTATCCTGATGAATCGCTCATGGATACTACGGTTGCACCTAGCTCATATGCTTTTTGAGCTGCGTAAATTGCAACATTTCCAGAACCTGAAATAGAAATTTTAGAGCCTTTGAAAGATTTAGAAAATGTATTTAGCATTTCTTCTCCAAAATAGCATACTCCATATCCTGTGGCTTCATTACGAACAAGACTTCCGCCAAAAGGAATTCCTTTTCCAGTTAGAACTCCAGTGAAATCGTTTTTGAGTCTTTTATACTGGCCGAACATATATCCAATTTCTTTTGATGAAACGCCAATATCTCCTGCAGGGACATCTATATTTTCTCCAATATACTTGTAAAGCTCACTCATAAATGATTGACAAAATCTCATTATTTCATTATCTGATTTTCCTTTTGGATTAAAATCAGATCCACCTTTTCCTCCACCCATAGGAAGGGTTGTTAGCGAATTTTTAAATATTTGTTCAAATCCTAAGAATTTAATTATAGAGGAGTAAACTGTTGGATGGAAACGGAGTCCTCCTTTATATGGTCCGATTGCATTGTTAAATTGAACTCTAAAACCTCTATTAACTTGAGTTTTTCCATTATCGTCAAGCCAAGCTACTCTAAATTGAATGAATCTATCTGGTTCAACAATTCTTTCTAATATGTTGTGTTCGATATATTTTGGGTATTTTTCTAATACGGGTTCAAGAGAGAATAAAATTTCATGTACCGCTTGATGAAATTCAGGTTCGGATGGATTTTTAGATATAACTTTTTCGTAAATATCTTTTATATAATTTTTAACATTAATCATAAAATCACTCCTAAAATTATATTTGATTCGAAAAATATCCATTGTTTATTAAATTAAGCTTTATGGATTTTATAATTGCAAGGTATAGTGCCGTTGTATCGAAACGTGCGTCATGAAAGTAGGTTTCGTCGCTATTGAATAGTTTATTTGTAGAATTTAAAATATTTTCTTCAGTAATTTTAAGATGTTCTAACAGTTCTGATAATTTTGGTGATTTAATCGTTCCAATTGAATTTTTAAGTTTAAGTATGTTTTTAAAATAGTTCATGGAGCAAAACAAGTTTTTTGGTTTAAATTCAACATTGATCCTATCGAATTCCCTTCTTAAAAATGAAATATCGAAATTTATATTATGACCAAGTATAAAATCATTTTCTGTTAAATCTTTTTTAAATAACTTGTAAAGATCTTTGAATGTCAAGTTTCCGCTTAGACTCTTTAGTGTATTAACATCAAATCCATGGACATTGTATGCAGTATCTGATACAAAGTCAACAGAGAAAAAGAAGTTCTTTGCACTAACTCTATTTTCTTTAGGTAAATCCGTATCGTATATTATGTATGTTAATTGGCATATTTGACCTGGAGATTTATCCGTAGTTTCGGTATCTAAAAACAATAATTTCATTATTTTTTTATCCTCCTAAATATAAATTCAAGAATTTCAAGGCAAGCAGTAAGGGTTTTATTATCTTTATCGAGTAGAGGGTTAAATTCAACAAAATCTATTGAAACTATATTTATGGAAGATAACAACTTACTCATAAGATTTTTAACTTCATCCATTAACAATCCTTTTTTGACTGGAGTACCGGTACCAGGTGCGATTAAAGGATCAAATACATCAATATCAAATGATAAGTGGAAGTTTTCAATCTTATTTTTATTTGTATATTTTTTTAAAGTATCAATCATTAAGTCTTGAGGAATTTGATCAAATGAATTTCTATCGTATATGTGCATTTCATTTTTGATTATAAATTCTTTTTCCCAATTATCAAGAGATCGTATGCCAAATAGAAATACATTTTTGGGATCAATATTTTTTTTAAATATTGATATAAATTCTTCATGACCATACCCAAGTGAGCATGCGAGTGGCATTCCGTGGGCATTGTATGAAGGCGATGAACTTGGGATATTCAAATCGCCATGAGCATCTATCCAGATTACTCCAGTATTTTTGAAACTTTTAGAAAAACCAGCTAGTGATCCGATAGATATGGCATGATCTCCACCTAAAACTAGTGGAAATGTATTATTTTTATAGCTTTCTTCAATTGAGATGGAAAGATTTTTAACTATAGTTTTAACTTTATCAAAGTATTTAATCTGTTTATTATTATCAAATTTATTTTTATTATCTATATCTACTGGTATATCGATTATTTCATTTATTGTGTGTCCACAATTTTTGATAATAGATAAAAGATTATTGTTGATTAGAGCTTTAGGTCCTAGTTCAACTCCTTTTTTATCACATCCATAAAATGTGGAAACAGTTATTATATTTAAATTCATCTTAGGCAAAGATCCTCCGAAATTATTAATTTTAAAATATTTAGTATAAAATGTCGATAAATCTGGAAATATAATACATAATTTTAAGTATAATTAAATTTAAATAAGCTAATTATAACAAAAATTGTTATTGTAAGGAAGGAGAATTTTTAAAATGAATAATGGTAGAAATCCTTTTGACATAACAAAACCCATAATTGTGTTTTGTATGGTTTTGATATTGATCATATTAGTTAGTTGTAGTAAACGGGCAAATGCTGATAAATTTGAGAGTGCTTTAAGTAGTGTGAATGATAAATCATTTGTTGATAATTATTATAAGGATAAAGATAAAAATACAGATACAAAAACTAATACTTTTGAGAATTCCTATGAGGGGAAAGATAACGTAGGAAAGAAATCAGAAAATAATATATATCCATCTGAGAAAAATTTTAAGAGTGAAGATTTAGCTAATATCAAAAATACATATTATGGAAAGTATAATTTAGATGGTATCGATGTCCTTGGAAATTTTGAGGTTACGAGAAACTCAATAGTGTTTACTCCAGATAATGGGGGTTCACGAGAGGTGATTTATTTAACAGAGATAAGAAATATAGATAGATATGATCATCCGAATGGAAATATAGATTTATCTCTTCAGTTTGATAATTATGAGAAGATAATTAAAAATGTGAGCGATTCAATGTTTAGTGACATTTTGCTTTATACAACTAAATAGAGGAATTTTAAATATGAAGATAATTGTTAAGTTATTCTTCATATTTTTTTTATCCTGTTAAAAAAGACTAAAAAATTTTAAAGTTTACAAATGTATTAAAATTATCCAATTATACCAAAATAGATACAATGATTAAGAACAAGGGAGAAGATTTTAATGAAGTTTATAAAATTTAAATACGCACTTATTCCAGTTGTTGTTTTATTTTTTTCAACTATTATTCAAGTACCGATAATTAATTTTGTGAAGGTAGAGTCTTCAAGATATATGCTCACAAATTATAAAAGGGATGTAAAGGAGCAAATTTTAAATGGAGTTGAGACGAAAGTTAAGGCAAAACTTAAAGATTCGTTAAAATCTGAGGTACTTAAGGAGCTTAGAGTAGAACTTTTGGATGATGTTATGGATAGTCTTAAGAAAGATTTGATAAAGGAGATTAGACTCGAGAGAAAATGGGTTAAATCTTAGATATATTTTGATATTTGAATTTTGATTGGAGGAGAGAAAAGGTGTATAAAGTGGAGAATGGTAATGTTATCGCTGATGAGGAAAAGAAACATTCTAATAGTAGAATAAATGTTTTTAAGAAAGAGTGGGTGAAGTTTCTAATTATTTTGGTTGCATCGATTTGTATTGCAATAATTGGAATTATAAACAATATAAATCGTGAACGTCAGAAAGTTTTCACCAATATGAAGGCTAAGGTAAAGACAGAGGTTGAGAATGAATTATATTCAGAGTTATATGATAAATTTGAACAATCTGTTAGGGTTGACTTGAAAAAAGAGTATAGAGATTTTGTGGAGCTCGAACTGAAAAATAGTTTGAGGGAAGATACTCTTAGAAATTTAAAACATGAAATTGATAATGAGAGTAATGAGTTATTTTATAATGTGTTTGAATCTATTGAATACAAGCAAAATGGAGAGAATGTTCGTCATTGCTCTGTTATAGTTGAAAATTTAGATAAAGTATTTGAAGAGGAGCTTGAGGGTCTTTATAAACAGATATTTGGGAATAACAGCGATAAGAATAATGTACTTTTAGTATTTCCGAAGGAGCCAGAGGAAGTTGGATATAGACCGAGTTTCAGACTCGAAAATGGGCTTAATGAGCAGATATTAATTATTAAAGACGGAGAAGAGAGAAATTATGCAGATGGTATAATTTATTAAATTTTAGGAGGAATTTTATGAAAAAGATGTTTATATTCTCAATTATTGGAGTTTTAGTATGTTCAGCATTTTGTATTGGATATTCAAATAAACAAGATGCAACAGTAAGTATTAATACTCAGGATCCAGTAGTTTCTTTTGGGAACATGAAAGATGAAGTTGATCCAAATAATTATTGGGATAATACACCGATTGAAGAGATTAGAGGATCGATACTTGGATACATAGATAACATGATGGAATTAACAGTTACAAAACTTGAAGATTTTAAAAGAGAAAATAATGAGGATAAAATTAAGTTATATGAAAATGAGATTAAACGGTTGAACAAAATTTTAAATAATATAAATTCTGCAAAAACTAAGAGTGATTTAAAAGAAGCAATGCAGGTTAGACATAAAGAGGCAGTATAAACTTAAAAAATATAAGTACGATGAGGAGAATAAATATGAATAATAGAGTTAAAAATTTTATTTTGGCTATAGGATGCTTGTTAGTTTTTTTAACAGGTATGGTTCAAGGAGAATCAGTTGTGAGCAAAGAGTTTAGTAAAAAATTGTATAGTGAGAGTACAGAGTGTTCACATGATAAGAAAATTATTGGTAAACATAAGGAATCTATAATCAAATTATTAGAATATGGAAAATTTGATGAAGTTAAGAAAAATGTTTTGGATCATTTAGATAGTAAGATTTCTTTTATGGAGAAGGAGATTGAAAAGTATAAAGGTGAAAATGATAATGAAAAGGTAGAAAGATTAGAGGGGAGAATTTCTAAAATTAAGGAAGTAAGAGAAAAAATAAATTCTGCTAAATTTAAGGATGAAATTAAAAATATTTTAGATAGTGAGTTTAAACATAGAGGTAAGTGCAAAAATAAATGTAAGGATAAAAAAGATCAAAAGGAGCAGTAATTGCTCCTTTATTTTTTATATGTATTTTTTAATGTTACTTCTCCAGAGGATATTTCGATTACTTTATTCTCTGTTTTTAATAATAAGTATCCAAGTTCATTGAATCCAATGACATTACCCGAAGTATCGTATCCATTTATTTTTAGAGATACTTCTTTATTTAAGAGAGAGGATAATTCTGTATATTTATTTAAAAATGGTTTTAAGGATGAGCTGTTAAAATTATTATAGTAAACATGAAGATTGGAAATTAAATTATTTATAAATTCATTTCTTATTATTTTTATGTTTGTGTTTATAGAGATGCTTGTTGCTTTATCTCTTAGTTCTTCATTAAAGTCTGAAATATCTTGATAAAGATTTACACCTATGCCACATATTATGAAATTTCCGTGAGGACTCTGTTTAAATTCGCAAAGTATTCCACATACTTTTTTATTGTTTATTAATATATCATTTGGCCATTTTATTTTGGGATTTAATGAATAATTTTTAAGGAGGTCCGTAATTGCGAGGGATATTATTGGTGTTAAGGTTTCATATTTTGATTTGTTATTATCACATTTAAATATTATGGAGAAATATAAACCTTTGTTTTTTATTGATGACCACGTTTTACCTAAACGCCCTTTACCTTTTGTTTGTTCGTTGGCGATAACTATTGTTCCATTTTTGGGATTATCCATACATAGTTGTTTGGAGAAGTCATTGGTTGAAGATATGGTTTCAAATTCGTAGATTCGTGCACCAAATATATTATTTAAGTCCATATTTATACTCCAATGCATTGAAATTTAGATTACTAATTATAAAAAATATTTCAAATAATGTCAAATTTTATATTTTATATGATAGAATAATAAATTGTTAAGAGTATTTCTTTATTTGAGGTAGATAAAATGAGATTAAGAAGGAAAGCCTGGGCACTTCCAGAACTTTTAGAGAGTGATTTATTTATCGAGGATCCTAGAGAATTTAAGGGTAGATGGAATGAGATATTTGATAATGAAAATGATATTTGTTTAGAACTCGGATGTGGTAAAGGACGATTTATGGAGAATATTGCAGATGAGAATCCAGATAAAAATTTTGTTGCAGTAGATTTAAAGAATGAAGTTTTAGTTTATGTTAAACGTAAGTGTGAGAACTTAAATTTAAATAATGTAAGAATTCTATCATTTGATATTAATTACATAGATGAGGTGTTTGAGAAGGGGGAGATTTCGGATATATATTTGAACTTTTCAACACCATGGCCAAAGTCTAGGCATAATAAAAGGAGGTTAACTCATCCTAGATTTTTACAAAAGTATATTGAAATAATGAAAGAAGATTCTAAAATTATATTGAAAACTGATCATGAAAATTTCTTTTTAGATTCTATAGAGTATTTAGAAGGGAATGATTTTGAGATTATATATAAAACTTTTGATTTACATAGTGAGAATATAAAAAATATTATGACGGAATATGAAGAAAAATTTATGAATAAGGGCATGAGGATAATGTATTTTGTTTCAAAATATAAAGGAAGGAGAAAATAAATTGGATTATAGAAAAATTATAAGTGATTTGATAGAAGAAATCATTGGTATAAATGTTTATGATTCTATAGAGATACCACCTGATAAAAATATGGGTGATTTAGCATTTCCGTGTTTTAAACTTGCAAAGGAACTTAGAAAATCCCCACAAATTATTGCAGAGGATTTAAAACTTAAAATATCGCATGAAGTTATAGATAGAATTGAAACTGTTGGAGCATATTTAAATTTTTTCGTGGATAAGTCCAGTTTTTCGCGAGATGTGTTAAGTAGTATATTAAAATTAAAAGATCGATATGGAGAGTCAAATGATGGAGAAGGTAAGACGATAGTGATTGATTATTCTTCGCCAAATATTGCAAAACCATTTCATATAGGTCATCTATTTACAACTGTTATAGGGAATTCTTTATATAGATTACATAAGTTTCAAGGATATGATGTTGTTGGGATTAATTATTTAGGTGACTGGGGAACTCAATTTGGTAAGCTTATTTATGCATATAAGAGATGGGTTGATATTGAAGAACTTAAAAAGAATCCTATATCCGAGTTATTTAGGATATATGTAAAATTTCACAATGAAGCAGAAAATGATCCATCGATTGAAGATGAGGGTCGAAAGTATTTCAAGATGCTTGAAGATGGAGATGAGGAGTGTATAGAGCTTTGGAAAAAGTTTAGGGAGCTTAGTCTTTTGGAGTTTGAAAAATTATATAAGGATTTAGGAGTTAAGTTTGATTCTTATGACGGAGAAGCATTTTTTTCCAATAAGACGGATGCAATTGTTTGTGAACTTGAGGATAAAAATCTATTAGATGATTCATTTGGTGCTAGAGTTGTTAGACTTGATGATTATAATATGCCACCATGTATTATAAAAAAAGCAGATGGAGCTACGATTTATGCAACTAGGGATTTAGCTTCCTTGTTATATAGAAAGAAAACTTATAATTTTTATAAGAATATATATGTAGCTGGTATTCCTCAGGCACTTCATTTTAAGCAGGTATTTAAAACTGTAGAACTTATGGGTTATGAATGGGCGAAGGATTGTATTCATGTTGGATTTGGACTTGTTAAGTTTAAAGATAAGAAGCTTTCATCGAGAAAAGGAGAAGTTATTCTTCTTGAAGATCTTTTAAATATGTCTATAGATAAGATAAGAAATGTAATTGAAGAAAAGAATCCTAATCTTTCGAATAAGGATGGTGTTTCAAAGAAAGTTGGTATTGGAGCTATAGTTTTTACATATTTAAAAATGAATAGAGAAAGGGATATCATATTTGATTTCGATGATATTTTATCTTTTGAGGGAGAAACTGGACCTTATGTTCAATATACTTTTGCTAGAGGAAAATCTATTTTAAAAAAGAGTGGAATTGATATTGAAAATATAGATACTGAGAAATATTTAGGACTTCTTACGCATGATAATGAGAATAATTTAATTAAAGTACTTAGTGATTTTAATAATAACATTAAATCATCTATATCCTATTTAGAGCCATCGATTATAACAAGATATGTGATTGATATAGCAAAAGCGTTTAATAAATTTTATAATTCTAACAATATCTTGAATCTTGAAGATGAGAACTTAAAAATTTCAAGGCTTATTTTAGTTTATGCTACAACAATAGTAATTAAAAATGCATTATATCTAATAGGTATTGAAACTGTTGATGAAATGTAAAAAATAAAGGGATGCATATATAATGCATTCCTTTATTTTATCTAAATGTGAAATTTCCAATTAAATCGATTTGATTATTTGTTAGTTCATCTTTACCTGAAAAGATAATTTTATATATTCCTATCTCGTTCAGAGGTTTTCTAAGTGATATATATACAGGAGAGGAATTTATGTTTATCAATTGAGGAATTGTGTGTATTAGTTGTTTACCTGAGGGTGAGATAAATGAAATTACATTTAGATATGAAAATTTAAGGTGATTGGGAATATCAAAGGCGATTGAATTATTTCCATATACATAAATGTTTGGTAAGTATAAAGATTCTGAATATGATGTTAAAGAGTTTTTTATATTTATTGGAAACGTATTTTTAAGAGGGAATGCAGAAATATTTAGTATAAGTAATAGGTAAATAAATAATTTTAATATAAAAATCACCCCACAATCTAATTGTAGGGTGAGTGATTTAGTTTAATCTTATTCCTAGACTTTGAAATAATCTTTGAGGTTCTGCTTCGTTTAGCATTTTACTTAGTGTTATTTGTAGTGCAAGACTTTCACTGTTTAAAGATGAAGATGTTGTATTAAATTCATTAATCCAATAATTTATTCCATTAGTATCTCCTTCCCTATTTGTAACTATAGGATAAAGAGCTCTTATTTTGTTTTGAGGTGATGATTGAACGTTATTAAATTCAGAAGCATCTAGAATTCTATAAATGAATTCTGGTCCAGATATTTTTTTGTTGTAGAGCATATCGTACCAATATTTAAAACCTTCTTCATCTGCATATCTGATTTTATATTTGTTAGTTTCGTTTATAGGAGTTAAAGCAGTTGTATAAACTTTTGCGATGTAATTTTTAAGTTCATCTGATGATTTATTAGCTTTAAACTCACTTATGATTATATTTTGATTAGTTCCATCAGTGAAATTAACTGTTACTCTCAAGTTCGTATAAATTTTATTTGGAACGATATTAGTTAGGTTTATTCTATTATTGTAGTATTCTCCTGTTATTCCATTAGTATTTGTGATTATAGTTGCTATAGATTTATTATTTGGAATTGAATAAGAGAATGAAACTTTATCATCAGTATTTATAAGTGAGCTTGAGGAAATATTTATTTGAGACAAGCTTCCTACACCACTTAATACATCTCCTTCTCTGAATGTGAAATCAGTTCTATAAATATCACCAGTTGTAACATTTGAAATTTCCAACAAATACCTATCACCATGATTAAAATATTTTCCATTGTTTAAATTTCTAGTAATAGAAGTTTGGGTTAGTTTTTCTCCATAATAATTTTGAGGAAAATTTTCATAGAAAATATTATTTTTATTATAGTAATCCGTAATTCTTATATTAAATTCATAATTTGAGTATCCAGGGATACTGTTTAAATTTTTGAGAGTAAACGTAGAATTACTGTTAAATGATAAATTTATTCTTGGATTATAGCTTGTATTGTTGTTAAATATGAAGTTTGATTCGAATGAATTTAATCCATTTGAAAATTCTATAGTGTAGTATCTATTCGGAACAAGTTGGCTTGGAGGATCGATTATTAATTCGTAGTACTTTTCAGATCCATTTTGTCTCAAGTTTGCCTTTACATTTATATTAGTTCCAAACTCATCACGAATTTTTATTGTATTTTTTGTACCATAATAATTAATAATATCCTGATTTATGGTTAAATTGAGTGTAAGATTAGTGCTATTGTTAGTTTTAACATTAAAACTAGTTATTGCTGGAGATATATCATTCGATGATGAATTGAAGCTTGCTAAGAATTCACCAGTTACATAATTTGAGTTACCACTTGAGGAATTTCTAATAAATGTATATGTGTTGATACCATTTACAAGCTTGTTCACTTTTGTGTTAATAGAGAATGTTTTTTTATCAGAAGAGAGTGTAGCTTGTATTGAATCATTTAAAATAAGTATATCTCCATCAGAAAAGGTTTCGTTATTTCCTAAAACAGTACTGTTTGGTCTAAATGTTAATGAAACAGAATCGAGATTTGTGCTGCTTTTTATAACATCAAAAGCCGATGATTTTGTAGTTGCAGTTGTATTTGATGTATTAAAAGGGAAAAAGCAAGATTTTGTTGGGCTATAGACCTTAACATAAACTTGTGAATCTTGTGACAATGTTTCAATATTTGAATTAACTGAAACATCTATTTTATTCATTGATGAAGAAACTCTAACTTCATCTGTTAAATCAATTTCTGTTCCAAATTGATCTATACTAACAAATTTCAAATAATTATTTGGAGTTGTAAATTCTGCACTAGTGAAATCATCTTTTATTAAAGGAATAGTAATTTTAGTTCCTCTCTTAAGTGTTATTGATGGTGTGTTTATGAATCTTAAAAAAGGTATAGCGGATTCATTGTTTTGAGATTTATCAGGCACCTTAAAGACTAAATTTATATATTTCCCATCTTGATATTTAATATTAGCTTGGATAGTTGATCCTTTTTGAAGATCTTTTAGAATTATGTGTCCTTTGTTGTCATAAGAAGGAAGTATACCAACTCCATAATTATTGACTTGAGTAAATGTGATATTTTTATTATCAACTCCGCTAAAGTTTAGAGTAAGATCCATTTTTCCATTTGAATTTTCGTTTGAAGTATAAGTAAAGCCATTTGTATTTATTTGATTAATTTGTACTGAGTTTGGTGAGTGTGTAAATGGGATCTTTATTGTATATGTTTTATTGTTTGAATCTTCTAAAGTATATTCAATGTAATAAATTTCGTTTGATGAAAGATTGTTTGTTCCTAAATTGAATACATAATTTCTTGTATTAGATGCATTTTCCAAATAACCAATTTGGGAAAAATTAGAACTTAAAATTCTAGCACCACGAATTTTTTCTTGTATATTAAGTACTGTAAAGCGAGCAGTTAATTTGTTTACTCCATCGGTGTTTGTGAGGGTTACTATAGGATTTAATGAAGTGATAGATAATTTTTGACTTGATACTTGAGAAAAATTTACATATATAGGTGAAATTAATTCTTTTGTTTGAGAGCTAGATGTTTTTAGAGAGAATACTAGAGAGTAAATCCCATTAACTAAACCCTCATTTACTTTGAGTGTAAAATTTTCTGAATTTTTATCAAAGCTTAAGTATTTACCATTTTTATCTTTAAGTTTTATAGTAGTTATATTGTTATGAACAGCAGAATTACTGAAAGTTAATGTAAGAGTATTATTTGTATATTGTATTTTATAATCTTCATTTGTTAATGTATATAAAGTGTTTGATAATGCTGATGCTTTATGCACTAAATTACTTGGAAGCGAGAGGGACAAAACAGCAACACCTAAAGATATAGAAGATATTGTCTTTAATTTATTCATTATAAGTTCCTCCGAAATTACAAAAAATAAGTAAACTATGTAAAAAGTAAACTTATTATTAATAGTATGTTAACAATAATACAATGAATCAAATCTAAACTCAATATATAATAAAAAGTTTTATGTAGATTTAGATTTTTGATTATGATATAATCAAGAGAATATTATTTATAATCTTTAAATTTAGATAACTATCAAGATTTTTACATTACTTTATTATTCGTCAATCTTCTTATATTTTTTATATTCATTTCTGATTATTTACTATTAATTTGTAAAGCATTTCTTTTGTTTAAATTCCCCATTTTTAATTTAACATATAATAACGATCTATAAATAGAAGGGATTATGTGATGAAGGTATTTGAAAATTTATTTAAGAGTTTAATTGATTCTTCCTTAAAATTTGGGAATAAAATTTTGGATTCAGTATTTAGTGTTATAGTGATTTATATTATTTATAAAATTGTGTGTAAAGTAATTAAGAGTGTGTTTAGTAAAAAAGTATTTAATAGTAGAATAGACAAAGGCCATTTACATACAATTCAAACTCTTGTTATGAGTATAGCACGTTACTCTTTTATTACTGTTTTAATTTTAGTTATGATTCAAAATTTTGTAGGAGCTATTGGAGTAACTTTGACAGGTATTATTGGAGTTGCTCTTGGATTTGCGTCTCAAAATATTTTAAAAGATTTATTTAATGGGGTATTTATAACATTTGAAAATCAATTTACTGTGGGAGATTATATTACTATAAATAAGGGATCAAATGATTTTAAGGGGATTGTAGATAGTGTTCAAGCCCGAGTAACTAAGCTTAGGGATTTTAATGGTGATTATCATGTGATACCAAACGGAGCTATAAACCAAATTACAAATCATTCGAGGAAAGATTCCAGAATTTTAATAGATATACAGGTTGGATTAAATCAAAAATCTGAGGATGTTGTTGAAAGTATAAATTATGTTTTGAACAAATATTCACATGATGATATAACGGTTAAACCATATATTTATGGTACTGTTTCCTTGGATCAAGTTAGTATAACATATAGGATAATTGGATATTCAAAGCCTTTGACCCATTGGGGTATAGAGAATGAATTAAGGCAGTTAATAATGGATAGATTATTAATTCAAAATATCATTTTACCAACACAAAGATACTCTATCATAAGAAATTAGGAGGTAAAAATGCGATATGTTATCAAATCTACATTTATTATGTTCATGATACTTATGTCTTTTGTATCATGTAATGTAGAGTATGCAAGTAATTTAAATTACGGATATTATGTTGGGATTATATCTTTTAATAAAGATAAGAGGGAATCTTTTATAAATCAATATGATTATGAGGGTAACGAAGGTAATAGGATAAAGTTTTCATTAGAAGGTATAAGTTACCTTGGAGATTTTGTACCATCTGATGATTCGAATTTTTATTTTAAATCAAATGATATAGTTTCAACTAAGGGTAATAGTTACTTAATAGAGGTTGATAAATATACTAATGGATATACAAAAGTTAATTTAGACGTTGAAGATATTTATAAAATTTTTATAGATAACGATAGAATTTACATAACGCATTCTTTAAATAAGTTGAGTATTTATAATAAGGATTTATCAAATGAAATTAAAACAATTAATGTAGATGATCACGTGGTTGGGAAAATATATATTGATGATGATAATGTATATATTTTTAGTAGAAATAATAATGGAAATTCTTATTTGAATGTTTTAGATAAGAATAATTTAGAAATCATAAATAAATTTAATTTATCAAAATTTGGATTGTATCAAAATGATATGTTTTATTATAATGGTAAAATATATTTTACAAATTATGATGCAAATGCAAAGAGTGAATCAGGGAAAATAGGAATTTATGATATATACACAGAAACTTTTGATTACATAAATACGATTAGTAATAATTTGGATAAGATACTTCTATATGAAGATAATATTTACGTTACAGTTAGGGGGGATAATTCGGATATAAATAAAGATAGCGTAATAAGAATTGATAGAAAAACATTGAAGAGTAGTAAAACAGAATTTTATTATAATATAAAGGTATTTGATATATCAGAAGATAAAATTTTTATATTATCTGATAAGTATTTACAAATATATAATGCTAAAGATTTTACACTGTTAAAAAAAATAGAATTTGACATGGAGGAAAATAGTGTTATATCAGGACTAATTTTATATGGGTAAGTAGGACTATGTTCTACTTTTTTTTGTTTTAAATATTAGAATATAATTATAAAGTTATAGCAATAATAAATTAAAACGATTTTAGAGTGGAGTGTAGTTTGTATGTTCTCCTGTAAATATGGTTATTTTTCAAACGATGGGTATGAATATAAAATAACAAATCCAAGAACCCCAAAACCATGGAGTAATATAATAAGTAATGGAAATTATTCGATTTTGGTAACTCAAACAGGTGGAGGATATTCTTGGGGGAAAAATTCTATTGAAAATAGAATTACAAGATTTGTTCAAGACTCAATACTTGATGATTTTGGGAAATATTTTTATATAAGAGATGAGGATACAATGGATGTTTGGGGGTTTACATATAAGCCCCTTGATTTATGTGGAGATGATTATACAGTTACATATGGAATTGGATATGCCATTTTTACTCATACATATAATGGTATTAGGTCTACATTGAAGGTTTTTTTATCAAAAGATGACAGAGTAGAGTTTTATTTACTAGAGCTTGAAAATTTATCGGACACTTATAGAAGATTAAGTATATTTAGTTATGCCGAATTATATTTATCAAATTTCCCTGAGGAGAATAAAGAGTTTGATAAGTTATTTATGAAAAGTAGGTTTGATACAAAATTAAATAGTATTATATTTAATAAAACATTTTGGGGAGTAATGGATAAATATGGACATTGTAACAACAGAGAATACGGATATATATTTTTTATGACATCTTTGGATGAAGTAGTTTCTTATGATACATGTAAAGAAAGTTTTATAGGTATGTATAATTCTCTTAAAAATCCAAAGTCTCTTAATGAGAAATATTTGTCAAATAAATCTGGGGAAAATTTTCATATGGTATCTTGTATTCAGATATATTTGAACTTAAATCCATGTGATAAAAAAGAAACATCTATTTATATGGGAATATGCGAATCGGAAGCTGAACTTAGAGAATTACTTATTAAATATAAATCTATTGATGATATAATTTATGAATTTGTTAATTTTAAAAATTATATGAGGGAGTTTATAGATGATGAAATCATATCTACACCTGATAAAAGTATAGATTTTATGGTTAATATATGGTGTAAATATCAAACTATTTCATGCAGATTTTTGGGGAAAGGATCTTATTATCAAATAAATAAAGGAATTGGATTTCGAGATCATCTTCAGGACTCCATGATATTTTTAAACAGTAAGAGTGAGTTGACTAGGAAACAGATTTTGGAGCATGGGAATATGGAATTTATAGATGGAAGAGTTATACATTATTTTTTGGATGAATCTAGGTGCGGGTTAGATACAAATTCAAGCGATGATCATCTATGGCTTGTATATATAACAATAATATACATAAATGAAACATCTGATTTTAGTATTTTAAATGAGAATTTAGGATATTTAGATAGTTTTATTAAGGAAAGTTTATATAATCATTTAAAGAGGAGTATAGAATATTCTTTAAAGAATTTGAGTGATAGAGGACTTTCATTAATTTTAAAACATGATTGGAATGATGCTATAAGTAATTTTGATGGAGATAGTATATTTGTAAGTGAGTTTCTTTATTTAATTTTAATAGAGTTTACACCTATATGTGAGATCATGGGTGATTTATTTTTTATAAATAAAATTACATATTATAGTGAACTTTTGAAGAATTCAATAAATAATTTTGGATTTAATAGTAAATGGTATTTAAGAGGTATATCTAGGGATATAAAAATAGGTTGTTGTGATGATGATCATAGGATATTTTTACTTCCTCAAGTTTTTGGAGTAATAAGTGATGTGTGTGATGATGATAGAAAAATATATATAATGGATAAGGTATATGAATTATTGAATACAGAGTTTGGATTGAAGATTTTGGATCCTCCATATGATAATTTAAATAAGAGTATAGGGTATATAACAAGATATGCAGAAGGGATAAGAGAAAATGGTTCTATATATTATCATTCATGTATGTGGGGAATACTCGCATTTATTTTAATTAATCGATTAGATATTGCAAAAGAGATAGTAGATAATATAAATCCAATAAAGAAGAATGATAAAATTGATTTGTATCAGATAGAGCCATACGTTATGCCATCAAGTGTTGAGGGAGACTATTCTGTTAATTTTGGTAGGGGAAACTGGAGCTTTAATACTGGATCATCTGTTTGGTTCCATAGGATTATAACAAATTTTGTGATAGGAGTTAGAGGAAATATTAAAGGACTTTTGATAGATCCAAAACCTTTTGAAGATTGGAATGAGTTTTCAATAATAAAAAAATATAGGGGATCAAAATTTAACATAAATTTTAAACGTATGAAGGTTAATAATTTAGAAATTTATGTAAATGGAGAGAAAATAATTGGGAATATTATAAAAGATATTAAGAAAAATAAGGAATATAATGTTGAAGTTTATTTAAAGTATTAAAAAATAAGTTTATTTTAAATATCAACATATATTAACATGAATAATATAAAGTTATACACATAGTTAACAACATAATGTGTATAACTTAGTTATTTTAACCTAAAAACATAGGATAGATATTTGAATTTGATAGATTATAACAATATACTAACGAAAATATGTGAATAAATATGTGGAAGTTGTGGAATAATTAAATGCTAAAAAATTTTAATTTAGTATTTATGATATTTTTAGGTATATAAAATGCCTCATGAATTGTTTATAAATTTTATCTCTTTTTTTCAACTTTTGTTATTATATCATTTTTTTTACAGGATTTATTACAATTTTTGCAAGAAGTATCTTTTTTAAAAATTGTTTTTAAAACATGAATAAAACTTAAGGTAACTATTGTTATTATAATTAATTTTTCCATTTTATCACCAAAATAAATTTATAATATTAAATACAAAAAATGATACGGAGTATGCTAATAGGAATTGATATATTGTTAATATAATTGTAAGTTTCATTCCATATTCATGTTTTACTGTAGACAATACAGAAATACAAGGTGTATATAATAGTACGAAAACTAAGAAAGATATTGATGATTGTACACTGAAAAATGTTGGAAGGATTTCATGTAAATTTAATCCGAATGCAACTCCCATAGAACTTATTATAAATTCTTTTGCCATTAATCCAGTTATTAGTGACACGGCTGCTTGCCAAAAACCAAATCCTAGTGGGGTAAATATTTTTGAAATATATGTACCTATAGAGTATAAGAAACTATCTTCAACAGAACAAAATCCATAAATATTAAAATTAGATAAAAACCAAATTATTATTGATATTGATAGTATAAGGGTACCTATTTTTTTAAAGAATGAAGAAATTTTATTTAGAGATTCTTTAAAAATATACGATAGGGAGGGAAGTTTATAATTCGGAAGTTCTAAAATAAAAACTTCTCCTGAATAATTCTTTTTAGAAAATGATTTCATTATGAGACCAATAATTATAGCAAGAATAATGCTTAGTACATATAGGAACAATATTACAATCTCTCTATGTTCTTTAAAAAATATGTTTGTGAATAATAAGAAAACAGGCAGTCGTGCACTACAACTTATGAGAGGTAATAGAAATATAGAAGTTTTTCTATCGTTGTCATTTTCAAATGTACGAGTTGCCATTATAGCAGGAACAGTACATCCGAAACTCATAAGCATAGGTAAAAATGCTTTACCAGATAGTCCGAATATACCCATAAATCGATCTAATAAAACTGCAGATCTTGCTATATAACCACAACTTTCTAAAAATGTTAAACATATAAACATTGATAGTATTATTGGAAGAAAAGATATAATAGTAGAAACTGCACTTATAATACCATCTAATATAAATGATTTAGTTAGGTTTGATGAAGATAATAGTAAATTTTCAATTGTTGGAATAAATTTATTTGATATCAAATTAGAAAATATATCTGATAAAGGTCCGCCAACCCAAGAGAAGGTTATTTTAAATACTAAATAGAAAATTATGATAAGTATTGGTAATGATAAATACTTGTTTAAAATGATTTTATCTATATATTCGGATTTATTTTTTCCTATATATTTATTGTTTTTAAGACAGGATTTTAAAATTGAATCTATTTCTTCATAAATTTTATCATATGATTCATCTTTATTGATTTCGTCGTTTTTAATATTTATAGGTTGATAATTTTCAATAAAATTTTTAAGAGATTTTGTGCTACTTTTTTTATTTCCATTAATAGCAAATATTTTACAATTAAATTGTAGGGATAGCTTATTAGTGTCTATTATTATATTATTTTTCTCTGCAATATCAATCATGTTAAGAACTAATATCATAGGAATATTAAAACTTTTTAATTGTAGGGTTAAAAATAAATTTCTATATAAATTTGATGAGTCGATAACATTTATAATTAAATCGGGTTTTTCGGTTTTTAGATATTCAAGTGATATTTTTTCTTCAATCGAAAGTGAGTCTAAAGAATATATGCCAGGAAGATCTATTAATTCTATATTATCTTTTATTTTACCCACCTTTTTTTGAACTGTTACACCAGGATAGTTACCAATTTTTTGATTTGATCTTGTTAATATATTAAATATAGTTGTTTTACCAACATTTGGATTTCCGATCAAAGAACATTTCATAAAATTATTCTCCTATATGTTTATTAAGAATTAGAGTATTGAATATTTTTTTTTCTAATGCTATGTTGCATCCATTAACATTAATTATTATAGGGCCACCTAATGGTATTTTCTCGTATATAACGATAGAGGAGTTTTTTAATATACCGAGTGAATTAAGACGTTTTTTTATAGGAGTATCGCATAATATATCTTCAATTTTATATGATTCACCAACTAATATTTTATTAAAATTTTTCATATAATCCTCCGTATAATAAAATAAAAAAGTTTTATAATTAACAAATATATTTTAATAATGTAGATATAATACAAATTAAATATTTTAAATTTATATTGTTTTATTATTATCTTAATTTTATAATAGTAAAGGTAATCTGTGAAGAGAAATGAGCGGTAATTTTTATGAGGATATTGGAGCAGTATTGCGATGTTGAGGAATTTGACATAGATAGTGTTTTGAATGGAGATGTAGATATTGAGGTGTATAAACATGCTATTTATTTTGATTTGGAACACTATGTGTATAAGAAACCTATTTGTATAGGAGTTTTTGGGTGTTGCTATTATGATGATGACCTTAAGAAATTGAAGGTTACTCAGTATATGATAGAAAACAAATATGAAATACATACTTTGCTTTTGCTGGCAAAAGATTATTTTAAGAAGATGTATTTAGAATTTAGTAAAAAATATATTATAACGTTTTCTGGAAATAATGATTTTACTGTTATAAATTATCTTTTTAATCAGTATAATGTGGATTTTGATATAAAGAATTATTTTGAAGAGATTGATTTACAGAAGGAATTTTCTAAAATTTCAAATAATAAAGATAACATAGGTCTTAAAAATTTAGAAAAGATAGCTGGTATTGATAGAAAAAATGAACTTATGAGTGGAGTTACTATTGCTAAGACATTTGCAAAGATTGTCAAAGATTATGATTATATAAATAGGATACCAGAAGATAAGGTTAAAAAGATATTAAACTATAATTTAGATGATGTAGTTAATTTGTTTTATATATACGTTAGATGGAAAAAGATTGAAAAATATATTTTAGATATTAAAGAGGACTTACAAGATGATTTGTAAGTCCTCTTTATTTTCATGATAATTTGTTTATTGCATTTTCTAGTCTATTTAATGTTTCTTCCTTTTTAAGTAGGTAGGCAAGCTCTGTAGCACCACCAGGACTTGAATTTTTACCAGATAATGCACATCTTATTGGCCATAATACAAAACCATTTTTATAAGAATTATCTTTTATATAGTTATTGATTAGTGAATTTAAATTTTCTATAGAATAATCATTTGTATTTCTAAAAATAGGAAGTACGTCTTTTAAAATATTTTTAGATGTTTCAATAGTAGTTTTCATCTTTTTATGTTCAAAAATGCTTAAATCATAATCTGGAATATGTATTAAAAAGTCTATCATTTCAGGAATTTGGGATAATATTTCAATTCTATTTTGAATCATTTCACACAGTAGTTTTTTATCTATTTGAGGAGGAAGATTTTTTAAATATTTAGTTGCTATATTATAAAATTTATCTTTATTCATTTTTTTGATGTATTCAGAATTCATCCAAGTAAGTTTTTTAATATCAAATATTGATGATGATTTTGATATGTTTTTATAATTGAAATTATCGATAAGTTCATCTAGAGTGAAAAATTCTTCATTATTTTCAGGACTCCATCCAAGCAGAGCAATATAATTTAGTATTGCCACACTTAAATATCCTTTGGATATTAAATCATTGTATGAGGCATCTCCATTTCTTTTTGAAAGTTTTTCTGTTTCATTCTTCATGATATGAGGACAATGTATGTATGTTGGTACTTTCCAAGAAAATGCTTCATAAAGTCTTTGGTATTTTGGTGCAGATGAAAGATATTCTTTTCCTCTAACTATGTGTGTAATTTCCATTAAGTGATCATCAATTACATTTGCAAAGTTATACGTTGGCATTTTATCAGTTTTAAGAAGTATCATATCTTCAAGTTCGTAGTTTGGAACACTAATTTCACCGTACAAAATATCGTTGAATGTAGTAACACCATGAGTTGGGTTATTTTGTCTTATTACATAAGGAATTTTTTTGGATAGATTTTCTTTAATTTCTTCATTAGTTAAATGGAGACAATGTTTATCATATTTAAATATTTCATTTTTTTTACTTGATTCTTCTCTTAATTTTGATAGTCTATCATTTGTGCAGAAACAATAATAAGCATGGCCATCTTTTACCAATTTTTCAGCATATTCTTCGTATAAATGTTTACGTTCACTTTGTATATAAGGTCCATAATTACCTGGGACATCAGGTCCTTCGTCGTAATTAAGACCGGTATCTTTTAAAACATTAAGAATTATTTCGATTGCTCCTTCAACAAGTCTTTCGGTATCTGTATCTTCAATTCTTAAAATGAATTTACCATTTTCTTTTTTAGCAATCAAATATGTATATAAAGCCGTTCTTAGATTTCCGATGTGCATATATCCAGTAGGGCTTGGAGCAAAACGTGTTCTTACCATATAGCATTACCTCCATAAAAATTTATATAAGAATTATACACAAAAAAAATAAAACGTTAAATACTAAATAATTGTATTTATGCTTAGTGTATTATTTTTAAGATCACAGTTTATAATAATAGTTCCAAGTTCATCTGTTCTTAATATTTTAGAATTTATATCATTTAAGATATTTAGAGTGTTTTTATTGGGATGTCCATATGAATTATTTCCAACGCTAATGATAGATATATAAGGATTAACTTTTTCAATAAATTTTTTGACATTATTTTTATCATTATTATAGGCTCCATGATGAGGTACCTTCAATATTTCACTTTCTATGTTCATGTTCAAAATATCAAGTTGTCCATTCTCTTCAATATCACCAGTGTATAAAACATCAAAATTTTTGACTGAAGCTTGGAATACAAGGGATGAATCGTTGAATTCTTCTATAGGTTTGGAAAAATCACGTAGGAATTTGATAGTAAAATCATCTTTTATGGTTAGTGTGGTTGGTTTGTTAATGTATAATAATTTAGTTTCGGAACCTTTTATTAAAGATTTAACTTCATTAAAAGTTTCATCTTTAAGAATTTCAGGTAAGATTATATTATTTATTTTAAAATTTTTGTAAATTTTAGGGAATCCAGATGAATGATCAGAATGATCATGTGTGAGTATTACATAATCAAGCGTTTTGATATTCTTAGATTTGATAATGTCTATAATATTATCAATAAATTCTTTTTCTCCTGTATCAATTAAAATTGATACATTTTTATAGTTGATTAAACTAGAATCTCCTTGATTAACATCGAAAAAGAAGAGATTGAAGGAGTCTTTTGTATTTTTATTTGAACATGAAATAAGAAAAAGAAGTAGTATAAAGAGTAAGAATTTTTTTATCTTTTTCATAACTTTACCTCGTATATATTTAGTATATTTTTAAAAATTTTTTCATAGTTTATATTAAATTATTCATTGAAAACAAAATAAAAAATTACTTGTAAAAATTAATATCTAATTAATATAATATAAAAATAAATATTTTTAAAAAGAAAATGCGAGGGATAAAACTTGTATAAAATACTTTTTTATTGGACTGCTTATGTGAAATATTATATTTTTATGACTTTAAATTTAAGGAGTTTTAAGAAGTCTAAAAAGTACAATGATAGTGAAAAATTTACTAAGTTATTTACAAAATCCTGTAAATTATTTTCAGAAATATTTTATAAAAGTGCGAAAATAGATTTTGATATTATTGGACAAGATAAAATTAACTTAAATGAAACGTATTTAGTTGTTTCGAATCATTTAGGAATAGCAGATATTGCAACTGTAATAAAATCTTTTCCTAAGCCAATTTGTTTTGTTTCAAAAATTGAATTATCAAGAGTTCCAATATTTAGTGAGTGGTTGAGGACTGCTGGATCTATCTTTATTGATAGAAATAATAATAGGTCTTCTATAATTGAGTTAAATAGGGGAATTGAAGTATTAAAAAGTGGAACCAGTATGTGTGTGTTTCCAGAAGGAAAGAGGAATAATACAGGACGAATTGAGGAATTTAAAAAAGGTAGTTTTAAACTTGCTTTTAAATCTGGGGTAAAAATTCTTCCGATGGTGTTGTATGGTACTAGGGAGATTTATGAAGATAATAATAATATGATTAGAGATGGAAACGTAAAAGTTCGTATACTAGATCCTATAGACATACACTCTTTAGATTCTGATGAACTTAGAAATTTACATGTTATAGTTCGTGATAGAATGAATGAGGTATATAAGCAGCTTAAATAAATTTTATATGGAGGCAATTACTATGATTAAAGAATTTTCTATAAGCAATGATAAAGTAATGATGAATTTTACTAAAAAGTATTGTAGTACGTTTGAAGATGTACTTGAGAGCAATGGATTTAAAAAGGTATTGACTCACTATTTAAATAAGAAGATAACTAGAAAAGATAGTATATACAAGTATTTTTTAAGAGGGATAGAAGATTTAGATGAATTTGTTATGTCTCTTATAAAAATATTAGAACTTTTAACTATATTTGAGAGAGAAGAGGTTATCAATATGAGGGTTAGATATTGTCATCTTCTTGAGGATAAATATAGTTTTGATAATTTTATAGAAGACTTTTATTCTTACTGGATAAAACTTGAGAGGTATACAATACTCACTCAAACTTCTGTTGGGGATGGAATTATAAAACTTGGGTTTGTCGATGCTAATTCAAAATTTACGAATTTAATAATGCAACTTTATCGTAAAGTAAAAAACTCTGTTACATCAAAAGTACCATTGGTTTATAGGCAATTAAAGTCAGGTAATAATGCATCTATTGTATTGAATGATTACAGTTGGAAATTAGATAATTATGAATTGGTCAAAGATATAAAATTTATAGATACAATTTCATTAGAAACTCCGTTTATTTCATATCCAACTAAAAATACAAGGAGTGGATCTTTTACGGAAGTATTTGAGAATCCGTTTAGGAACTGTGAAATAGATAATGAAAATTGGTTTTGCTATCCTGCGAAGGTTGGGGAACTTTTGGCATTTATTTATTTTCATAAAGATTTTATGGCTAATGGGATAGCATTATCTAATTTATTTGAAATGTCAAATAGGGATGAGTATGTTGGAAGAAATCCAGATATAATGTATGTTTATGGTGCAGAAGACTTGACTATAGATAAGAAAATTGAGCATAAAACAGTTTTTTATGATGATAGAGAAAATAATATGATGGTGGGACTCGTTACTTATAGCAAAGATGTTGATTATTTTGGATATTTAAAAAAGATGACTTTAACACTTCATAATTTGGTTATGATTAAAAGGGGATATCTACCAATTCATGGAGCTATGGTTTCTATAACTTTAAAAGATGGAACATCATCAAATATTGTAATTGTTGGAGATTCAGGGGCTGGTAAATCAGAATCACTTGAAGCTTTTAGGAGCCTTGGGGAAGAATATATTTCTGACATGACAGTAATATTTGATGATATGGGAGTTTTAAAGATTGCTCAAGATGGAATTTATGGGTATGGTACTGAAATAGGGGCTTTTGTAAGACTTGATGATTTAGATCAGGGGTATGCATTTAAGGAAATTGATAGAAGCATATTTATGAATCCAGATAAAACTAATGCAAGACTTGTTATGCCTGTTTCTAGCTATCGTGATATTATAATGGGCAACAAAATTGATTTTATTCTATATGCAAATAATTATGAAAAAGCAAGTGGTAGTACGATTAAATTATATAGTAAGGATAAAATAAAAGATATAATAAAAATATTTAGAGATGGTAATAGATTTGCAAAAGGTACAACACATGAAAAGGGATTGGTATCTTCTTATTTTGCAAATCCATTTGGACCTATGCAAAAACAAAACGAAACAGATATTTTACTTAATAAATATTTTGAAAAGATGTTTGAATTTGAGGTAAAGGTAGGAGAACTTAAGACTTGTCTAGCTATAGATGGTATGGAAAAAGATGGTCCTAAGAATGCAGCATTAGATTTATTTGATTTAATAAGAAATAAACCAAATTAAGGAGGTACTCTTTAATTTGGTTTTCCCAATAATTACCTTTTAAATATTTCAAAAATAAATTTTATAGAGTACATAGCAAATAAGCCAATTAAGCAAAAAATTAATCTTGTAGCAAATGTAAAATTTCCAAACAAATAAGAAATAAAATCAAATTGTAATAATCCTATGGATCCTAAGTTAAGAGCACCAATTAATACGATTGACAGTAGTATACTATCTAGGAACTTACTCATTTTTCAACCCTCTCTTAAAATATAAGTTTATTTATATTTATTAGTATTGTCTAAAATAATTTTAAATATTTGAGAGATCAAAAAATAATATTAACCTAAAAGTACATTCCTATTAATTTTTTGGATTAATGATATAAATGTATTTGTTCGGTTAATTCCTTTAATCTTATTAATTTTATTTACAAGCATGTCTTGTAGGTGTTCAATATTTTTACAAATTACTTTTGTGAGGATTTCAAAATCTCCTGTAGTTACATGGAGCTCTGTAATTTCATTTATATTTTGGAGATCATTTATTACATCTTGGATATATGATGTACTATCTGTGTATATAGCAACGAAACAACATATATCGAAACCAAGTTTTGTTAAATCTAATGATAAATTATATCCAAGCAGTATACCCATATCTTCCATTTTTTTCATTCTAACATGGATGGTTCCACCACTAACATGGCACATTCTAGCTATCTCAAGATATGGAGTTTTACAATCTTTGATAAGTATACCGAGTATATCTAAATCCAATTTGTCTAAATTGTTAAAAACTTGCGAGTTCAAATGTTTACCACTTCCTTTGTGAATTATATAAATTAGGAGGATATAAAATGAATTTTTTAAGTATTGTAGTATTTATTTTATTTAGTTTAATTACATATAACTTGTTAAAAATATTTGTGCTATCAAATATTAAGGTTAATGCATGGTTAATCTTATCTTTAGGAATAATCCTTTGTGTAGTTTCACTTTTCTTAAAAGTACCAACTTTTGTTATGTATATAATTCAATGGCTATATTTTGTTTTAATACTTTGGTTTGTTGACCTCTTTGTTGATAATAGAAGAAAGAGGTTAAGGAATAAAAACAATAAAGTCATGCAAAATAAACCTAAGGTAAAACCTAATAGAATAAAAAATAAAGGTTAATTTTTAAAAGTTAGTATAAATTGGAGAAGTTAGTGCAAATAAGTTATTGTGGGATAAAATCCTAAGTATAAAAAACTTATTTGCACCTTTTTTTATATCAATATTATAGGATATATTTTTAAGGTTGTATAGATTTTGATTAATTATAGAGTTATGTTCATTATTTAGTAGAATTAGTTTTTGATTCAAAAAATTAGTGTTATTTAATTTGATATCTAAAGAAAGATATCTTTTATTATCATGACTTGAGTTAGTTAGAGTGTAATTTAAGTATAATTTATCTGAATTTGATATATAAAAATTTCCATTTTTAATCTGTGAAGTTATATATTGCTTTAAATTTTTGAAATCAAATATATCATTGGATTTATTTTTTATAAAGATAAACCCGTTGTTTATATATATTGGAGTTATTTTCATACCTATATTTAACAATTGTAAGTAGTTATCTACAGTCTTTATGAAGTTATCATTATATAAAGTAAAATATTTTTTTATGTTTTCATTTTCTATTTGTGTGAAATTATTGCTTGATAGTATTAAAGTTGGGTTATTTAAATAGCACCATAAATAGAAATTTTTAAGTTTAAATACTTCTCCTTTAAATATACTTTTCGATAGTAATATCCTAATTGGACCCATAATTGAATGGCATTTAAAGCAAATTATACCTACAGTATTTCTATATTTTTTTTCAAATGAGCTGATTTTATCTTGTATATAGGTGAGTTTAGAAAATTTGTCTTTAGATAAATCGTTGAACAGATATTTATTACTGTATTCAATTATTATAAAGTTTAGATTGTTTTTGTTTGCATTTTTCAAAATAGAATATGGATTTTCATTACTATCTTTAGGTACGTAATACATTCCTTTTAGGAAAGTTTTTGACATGATAAGATCCTTAGATATTGTTTTTATTTAATATATTTATAAATTTATTAAATTATACTAATATACTTTAGCTACATCCTGTTGTTGAACCACAATCACTACATACATAGCATGTACCATTTTTGAACATCTTTACACTTGAGCAGTTAGAGCATATTTTATTATAAATTTTTTTGTAATCTGATGAGTCTAATTTAAATTCTGAATTTAGGGATTCATCAGTATGATTATCATTTGGGTAATCAGAAGGTTTTACTTGGCAAAATCTGTAATCATTTAATTCTATATCAATTATTTTCGATATTAAATCGGATATTGATGATGCGTGTTTTATGTAAGGATGTTTTTTCACAAAACCATGTGGTTCATATTTCTGACCTCTAAGCATTGATGAAATATCTTGAGGAGAAACCTTGTGTTGTAGCATCACAGATAAGGATTTAGATAGTGAGTTTAATAACCCCATTATGATAGTACCTTCTCTATCTGTTGTTATATAAATTTCACATATTTCATTGTTTGTATTTCTATTTACAGTAGTATATATTTTTATGTCTTCAATTTCAGCTGGATGGGTTGTACCACTTCTTATCCCAATTGGTTTATTTCTTTTTGGATTATGTTTTAACGATTCCTTCATGTTTTTAGATAGTATTAGGAGTTCATTGTAATTTAAATTCTCTAAGTCGTCACTATCACTAATGTTTTCTAAATTTTTATTGAGTGGTTGTGCAAATTTGCTTCCATCACGATATAGAGAAATTCCTTTTACTCCAAGTTTCCAACTTAACATTGTCATCTCTTTAAAATCCTCTACTGTTGAATTGCTTGGAAGATTAATAGTTTTTGATATTGAACCAGAAACTAGTGGGGTGATTGATGCAACCATTTTTACGTGTCCTTCTGGAGATATAAATCTTACACCAGTTCCACATGTGTTTGCAGTATCAAATATATTTATATGTTCTTGTTTTAGATGAGGAGCACCTTCAATTTTCCCATCAGATAATTTTTCATATTTTAATCCATTGGATTCAACAGTTTCAGTTTTTTCTATATAAGCTAATATATCTTTGATTTGTTCATCTGTGTATTTTAAATTTTTAAGAGCAGATGCAATCATTGGATTTGATAGGGTTAGATGTCCTCCGCCAGATAATTTTTTATAAACTATATGTGAGAAAAATGGTTCAATTGATGTTGATGCAGCATCCATTGCAAATGAAATTGTTCCTGTTGGAGCAATTACTGATACTTGAGCATTTCTATAACCATATTTTTCTCCAGAATCATAGGCAGATTTCCAGACGTTTTTTAAGCATGTTGATATGTATTTTAATTCCATTTTATTTAATAGATCATGATCAACTTTCATTGGAGTATAATTTAATCCTTCAAAGGAATCTTTTAAATATCCAGCAACACGTGCATGATTTCTAATTACTTTTAACATATATTTTTTGTTAATATTATACTTTTCGAATGCCCCTATTTCTTTTGCCATAATAGATGATATGAAGTAGCTTTCTCCTGTTAATATACCAACTATACTTGATGTAAAACATCTTGCCTCATCAGAGTCATAAGGTATTCCCATAATCATAAGTAATGATGCAATGTTACATATTCCAAGTCCTGTCGTTCTAAACATATGAGTTTTTCTTGCTATATCTTCTGTTGGGAATTGTCCAAAATGTATTGATGCTTCGAGAATTAATTGAGAAATCCTAATCATATGTAGGTATTCATCTATTTTAAATATTTTGTTATGTTCATCGTAAAATTTTAGTACATTTATCGAAGCGAGATTACAAGATGTATCATCTAAAAATGCATACTCAGCACAAGGATTTGTAGAGTTTATTCTATTATATTTTGCGTTATATACACCATCTTCACCAGCAGGACAAGTGTGCCAGGCATTGAATGTATCATCAAAAAGTGGAGCTGGATCTGCACATTTATGAGAAGCTTCATTAAATATATCCCACAGATATTTAGTATTGATCTCTTTATCTACTGAGGAATCAATTCTTCCTTTTAATATAATTTTAGAATCAGGATCATTATTTAGATTTTCAACTTTCTTCATGAATTCGTCTTTTATTTTTACTGAGTTATTGGAATTTTGTCCTGATACTGTGTTATATGCCTCCCCTTCGAATGTTCCATCATACCCCATTTTTACTAATGCACGTACCTTATCTTCTTCAACAGATTTCCATTTTATAAAATCTTCTATTTCAGGATGGTCTAAATCAAGACAAACCATTTTTGCAGCTCTTCTTGTTGTTCCACCTGATTTTATTGCACCTGCATTTTTATCAAGGCCTTTTAAAAAACTCATAAGACCTGAGGAAGATCCGCCACCAGATAGTTTTTCTCCTATTGATCTTATATTTGAAAAGTTTGTCCCAGTCCCTGATCCAAATTTAAATAATTTAGTTTCTGTTATGTATTGTTCAGAAATAGAATGAGGACCTAGAAGTTTATCTTCAATTGATAAAATAAAGCAAGCAGATGCTTGAGTTCTTGTGTATGAATCTATTGATTTAACAACTTTTTTTTCGTTTATATCGTAGTAATAGGTATTTTGAGGTTCTCCTTTTATATTGTAAGATAATGCAAGACCTGTATTGAACCATTGTGGTGAGTTTGGAGCAAATCTTTGATCAATTAGTGCGTAGGCAGTTTCATCGTAGAATATTTGTTCTTGTTGATCGGTTTTAATTAACTTTTGATCTTTTAATGCTGATATCCAAAAACTTACAAGTCTATGTACTACCATTTTGAATGAATTTTCCATTCCGCAATCATTTGGAACACCGCTTTTCCTAAAATATTTTGTAGCTATTATATCGCAAGCAGTTTGTGAGAAATGATCGGGAAATTCTAAGTTTTTCATATCGTAAATTGTATTTCCTGTTTTATAGTCTTTAAGTAGAACATTTACTTTTTTCCATTTAAACAAACTAAAAACATCTTTAGTTTTGTTATTTTCAAGACTTTGAGTAAAATATCTTTTAAAAATATTATCAATATTTTCCATAATAACCACCTTTAAAAATTAACGTGGCAATATTTTATCATAAAAATCATATATGATAAATTAATAAAAAGTGTTTGGATAAATAAATTAATTGAAAAAAATAATTTAAGAAGGTAAAATTATAGAAATTATTTTTAAGTTGAAATTTGATAAATTTAAGATAAAGAATATATAGGAGAATGTAAATATATGATCATATTTTTCAAGAAGGATATTGATAGAAAATGTTCTATAGAAAATATAAAACATATTTCTGGATTAGATTTTGTGCCTTTTAATTTTGATGAAAATTATATAGGAATACATATCTTAAGTGATGTTGATGAGAAGTTTATATATGATAGTATTGATGGAATTAAAGATATAGTTTATGTAGATAAACCTTATAAATTTGTTAGTAGAGATTTTAAGAAAGAGGATACTATTGTACATATTGGGGATGTTAAGATAGGTGGAGAATATTTTGAAACTATAGGTGGACCATGTTCTTTTGAAAATGAAGATATGTTTATGGAGATAGCTAAGAGTTTAAAGGAGTTAGGGGTAAATATAATAAGGGGTGGTGCATTTAAGCCTCGAACCTCTCCTTATTTTTTTCAGGGAATTGGTAAATATGCTTTGATAAGTATGAGAAAAATTACGTCAGATCTTGGTCTAAAGCTTGTTAGTGAGATTGTGTCTACAGAGGATATAGAATTTTTTAATGAATATGTAGATGTTTTTCAGGTTGGAGCCCGTAATATGCAGAATTTTGAATTGTTAAAGAAACTTGGAGAGTGCAATAAGCCAGTTTTGTTAAAGAGAGGATTAAGTGCAACGATTGAAGAGTTTTTACTTAGTGCTGAGTATATTGTTTCAAAGGGAAATATAAATGTTATACTTTGTGAGAGAGGAATCAGAACTTTTGAGAAGTCTACAAGAAATACTTTAGATATATCAGCAGTTCCTCTTGTTAAGAAGTTATCTCATCTTCCTATAATAGTTGATCCTAGTCATGCTTCTGGCCAATTTGATTTGGTTGAGCCTCTTGCATTAGCTTCTGTTTCAGCTGGGTGTAATGGAATTATGGTTGAGGTTCATAATGATCCTGAAAATGCATTATCTGATGGACATCAATCAATAAAATTTAAACGATTTGATGATATGAATAAGAAAATTCATAAGATAAGGAAGAGTTTATTTTAATTTATTTAGGAGATAAGTTGTGAATATAAGAAATAAGAAGATAAAATCTATAATAAATATTTCTGGAGATAAGTCCATATCCCATAGAGCTCTTATGGTTTCAGCTATATCAAATGGGATTAGTACAATACATAATTTTTTGTTTAGTCAAGATTCTTTAGCTACAATGGAGTGCCTTAGAAATTTGGGTATTAGGATTGAGGTCGAAGATTATAAAGTTAGAGTATTTGGAAATGGATTATATTCTCTTAGGAAATATGAAGGTATATTGGATGCTAAAAATTCTGGCACAACGATTAGAATAATGAGTGGAATTTTAAGTGGGAGTAATTTTGATTCAATTATTGATGGTGATAAATCACTTAGACTTAGACCGATGGATAGAATAATAAAACCATTATCTCTTATGGGGGGAAAGATTTATGCTCTTAATAGTGATAATTATGCTCCTTTAAGTGTTTGTGGTAAGGAATTAAATTCAATTTCTTATAAAATGGAAATAGATAGTGCTCAGGTTAAATCATGTATTTTATTTGCAGGATTGTATTGTGACGGTATTACAAAGGTTAGTGAAAATATAAAGACGAGAGATCATACAGAGAGAATGATTGGCTATTTTGGTGGGAATATTAAAATAAATGGAAATACTATTTTAATTCAAAAAGGTGAAATGGAAGGGCGAGAAATTTCAATTCCTGGGGATATATCATCTGCTAGTTTTTTTATGGTTTTAGCATCTTGTATTGACGGATCTGAACTTTTGATTAAAAATGTTGGTATTAATGAGACAAGGATTGGTATAATTAATGTTTTAAGAAGTATGGGAGCTAATATTGAACTTGTAAATGTTCACTGTGATTATTTTGAGGAAGTATGTGATATTAAAGTATATGGAACCAAATTTTTAGTTGGTACTTTAATTGAAGGGGGTATTATACCTACACTTATTGATGAAATACCAATTATTTGTGTTCTTGCTGTATTTGCGAAAGGTGAAACTATAATTAGAGATATAGAAGAACTTAAGTATAAAGAAAGTAATAGAATAAAGAGTATAGTAGAGGGATTTAGTAAGCTTGGGATTGAAATTTATGAACTTGAGAATGGAATTAGGATAGTTGGTGGAGGAAGTATAAAAGGATGTGAAGTTGATAGTTATAATGATCATAGGATAGCCATGTCATTTATGATATTATCAGTAATAAGTGGTGAGGATATAAGGATTTTAAATAAATATTGTGTTGATGTATCTTTTCCGAATTTCTATGATATTTTAAACTATGTTTTAAGGTAAGGTGGATTAGTATGAGATATTTTACTGCTGGCGAGTCGCATGGGAAGGGTCTTATTGGGATTATAGAGGGATTACCATCTAATGTTTACATAGATGAAAATGAAATAAATAATGTTTTAGAAAAAAGGCAATCTTCTTATGGTCGTGGAGATAGGATGAAAATTGAAAGTGATAAAATTGAGTTTATATCTGGTATAAGGAATTCAAAAACATTGGGATCGCCTATATCATTTTTTATAAAGAACGCCGACTATAAAAATTGGGAGAAATATATGGATCCTGTAAATTGTGATATTTCATCAAAAAGGGTTTTAAAACCTAGACCAGGACATGCTGATTTAAGTGGTATAATTAAATATGATTTTGATGATTGCAGAAATGTTCTTGAAAGAAGTAGTGCTAGAGAAACTGCAACTAGATTAGCTATTGGTTCGATTTGTACTCAATTTTTAAGAAATTTTAATATAGAGAGTGCATCTCATGTTTTATCCATAGGGAAAATTAAGAACAGCAATATTTATTGTTTTGATGATATTAAGAGAAGTGATGAGTATGAATTTAGATTTTTGGATACAACGAGGAGGAATGAGATAGTATCTCTTATCGATTGTATAAAATCGGAGGGTGATACAGTAGGAGGATCCTATGAATTAAGGATTAAAAATGTACCTGTAGGGCTTGGGAGCTATACTCATTATGATAGAAAATTGGACGGGCTATTGGCATCTGCTTTAATAAGTGTTAATTCCATGAAGGCCATAGAGTTTGGAGATGGTTTAGAAACTTTCATGGATAGAGGATCAAACTCTCATGATGAAATAATATATGAAAATGGAAATTATAGAAGGATTACTAATAGAGCTGGGGGTATTGAAGGCGGTATGAGTAATGGTGAAGAGATTGTGATTAGGTGTTACCATAAGCCAATTCCGACGCTATATAAACCTATAAAGACTGTAAATATATTGTCTAAAGAGGTTGAATTTGCAAGTGTTGAGAGAAGTGATTATACAGTTATACCTGCAGCTTCAATTGTTTCTGAGAGTGTAGCTATGACTGTTATATGTCAGGAATTTTTGAGAAAGTTTTCCGGAGATAGTTTAAAGGAAGTGTTAAGAAGTTGGAAAAATTCATTCTTGAATTAAATCAAAGAAAATGCACGATATTAGTGGGTGAAGATTCTTTAAAATATCTTAAAGAGATATTGATGTATAGGAGATGTTTTTTTATTATAGACAAGATAGTTTATGAAAAATTTTATAGTACATATTTGAAAGAATTAATTAGTGATTTAAATCATGATATATATCTGTTTGAATGCGTGGAAAGGAACAAAGATATAAACATAGTAATAGAGATTATAAGAATATTAAGTCAAAATGGATATATAAGAGATTCTGTATTGATTGGAATTGGTGGAGGAATTGTAGGAGATATTGCTGGATTTGTTTCATCAATATATATGAGGGGGATAAAATTTATAAATATACCAACCACTCTTCTTGCTCAAGTTGATAGCTCAATTGGTGGAAAAAATGCAATTAATGTTTCGGGATGTAAAAATTTGGTTGGAACATTTAATCAACCACATTTTATTGTTATAGATAATAATTTTTTAAAAGGATTATCGAGGAGGGAAATAATTTCTGGATTAGCTGAAGCCTTAAAATATGGTATAGTATGTGAGTATGACTTTTTGACATATATATATATATACCTTATGGATATATTGAGAGGGGAAATTGAAGTTATAAGGGAAATAGTAAAAAGAAGCTGTAAGATTAAAATTAATATTATAAAAAGAGATGAGTATGATACGTCAATTAGAAAAATTTTAAATCATGGGCATACTGTAGGTCATGCTATAGAAAGTGTGACTAATTATTCAGTGTATACTCATGGTGAAGCTGTAATTATAGGAATGTATTATGAGAGTTTGATTGCATTTAAACTTAATTTAATAGACGAAACATATTTTGCATACATAGATAAGATTTTAAAAAGTTTTGGTATAAAATTTGATAATAATGTTTTAAATGAAGATAGATTTTATGAAGCATTGTTAATGGATAAAAAAAATAAATTTAGTAAGATCAGTTTTATTCTTCCAATATCTCCATCTAAGGTAGAAGAATATATGTTTTCAGTAAATGAAATTAAGGAATTTAATTTTTCAAAGTATCATTTTTAATCAAGGAGGAATTATGTTAAGGAAGAAATTTTGTAAAATATTATTTGGTTCACTTATTTGTTTATCACTAAGTTTTGGCTCAATTAAGGTTAATGCCCAGAAATTATATAATTCTGTAAATGATTTTGTAATTAAGAGTTACGAAATATTTTTAAATAGGAATAATTTAGACGATATTGGTATCGAACATTGGAGTTATTTGCTCGGGAATCATAATGAATCACTGTATAATTACATGATTTCTTTGGTAACAGGAGAAGAATTTTTATCTAAAAATGTAAATGATAAGGAATTTATAGATATGATCTATGAATTATTATTAAATAAAGTTCCAAGTGAAGAAGAAAGTAGTTATTGGGTAAGTAAAATACAGGAAGAGAACAATAAATTAAATGATATAAATTCTGCAAGGTATGAAGTTTGTAAAATAATGTTTAATGAGAATTTTTTTAATGAATTTTCATATGAAATTGGAACTACGCCACAATTTCAAAATTTAAATAATCTGGGAGTTGCGGAGTTAAGAGAAGATTACGATCCTAAAAAAATAGAATATATAAATAACCTTTATAAAGATTTCAATGAATTTGAACAAGCTATTTCTGTTCAAAGTGAAGATTCTAGTGAGGATAAGAATGTATTAGATGTTAACGATATAATATCATTGTTACCAATTTTTTCAGATAGTACAGAAAATGAAATATATGAGGAGTTAAAAAGTGTATCAAGTGACAACATAAAGAGACTTGTGTATGCTCTTGATTATAAAGTTAAGTTGCCATATGATATACAAGAATCTGTATATATTTCACCTTTTATACAATTAGATATTGATAATAATGATGATTTTATAACTTTAGGATTGAGTATTACTGCTAGGAATCTTGGGAAATTAATAACTAAATCTGATATAATTTTAGGAAATGAATTTATAGATTTGGAGATTGAATACACAGATCAAAGTAAATATGAAGGAAAAGGAATTTCTGTTTATGAGTTTAAAATTAAAATTGAATCGGTAGAAGATTTGAAGCTTTTAAATAAAATTTTGAGTTCTGATTTATCTAAACTTAGATTTACATTTGACGATTCTAATACCTATGTTTATAATTTGTATGAAAAAGATAGAGTGAGAAATACATTAAGATTCATGACTAATTTATATTCTCAAATTGTAATCACATCGTTGATTTGAAATAAAGTTAATTAGTTAAAGTAAATATATTTTTATAACGAAAATAAGATATATTAGTAGTTTAAATATAAATAGATTCAAATAAGATTTTAAATGATGAAGATTGGAGCTAGATTATGTTTAAAGAGGATAAAGATTACTCTAAAATAAATTTAAATGATTCATATAGTAAAAATTGCGAATCATTATTTAATGATAAACATGAAAAATTTAATGATTTCGTTACTTTTAATAATTTTCCAGTATTTAAATATAAGAAATTAGTATTGGTATATAATAAAGTTCCTCAACAAGTAGATATAATAAAAGATGCTGAAGAATTTATAGGTAAGATAAATATTAATGATAATTTCAAAGTATTTAATATAAAATTAAAATCTGTTTTAAATAAGGAAAATAATAGTAAAGAATATGTAGTAACAATTGCTCTTATAAATATTGATATTAAGTAAATAGGTTTTTTTGACCTATTTATTTTTTTGTTTAAAAATTAATAACTAAGTTATTGTAAATGTTTTCTAGTAAATGTAACTTATGTAGGTAAATTGATCAAGAAAGGTAAAAATATAATGAAGTTAAGATTTATTAAGAAACTATTATTGGGATTTATGATTTTTAGTTTTTGCTTTTTGTCATTTACATATGCAAGTGGGAAAGAGTATGAAATTTCTAATTTTGTAAACTTATTAAGTATACAACTAGGGTTAACAGATACATCATATGGAATTATTAAGTAAGTGATTTTATAATTTTTATAGATAATGGATCTTAGCATGGATACAGTTTACCATTTTTATATGATAAAAATAATTTTGGAGAATTTGTAGGACTTGTGATTTTATTTGTGAGTATCTTAAAAACGATATCTGTTAATTTATCTGATGTATTTACTAAAATTAAGTTGGTTAAGAATTGGAATAAGTTTGATCTATCTTTAGCTAAACCAACATTTAATAATAGAATAATTTAAAAAATAAAAGTATATAGGTCTATGTGCTTTTTTGTATGGAATAAAAATATCATTTAAGATCATATAAATTTTTATATATTTTAGATGATAGGGGATTAAATAATGGATTATAATAAAAGAATGAGATTAATTAGAATTAATCAGTTAATAGCCATATTATTTTCATATATAATTGGCGTTATATTGATAAATTTTGTTGAATTTTATTTAAATAATTTATCAATTATTAAGACTGTGTACATAATGGTTTATATTTATTTATTTCAGCTTTTAATTCAGGGAATTAAGTTTAGAAATGTACATTCAATATTGGAAGGTAATAGTTATATTAAAACAAGTATTTATATTATCAAAAAATTTTTAGGTATTAATTTTATTCTGTTTTTATTTTTAGGGATAATAATTTTAGGTTTGTTATTAATGAGTTTGTTTTTTAGTAGAATCAGATATTTAATGATAGCATTTATGATAATAGTTTTAACATTTATATATTTTATGTATAATATTAAATTATTTAATTTAGTTGATACGAGATTTGATAGGTATAAATTTAATTATATTAAAAATAAAATAAAAGAACTGTGGCATTTGTTGTTTATAAATTTAATTTTTATAACAGTAAGTGTTTGTTTATTTAATTTTGTTTATTATTTAAGAGGATTTGTATTTGTATTTGTAGTTTTATTGGATTTTGCATTGAGTGAGTTAAATATAAGGTGTTTGAGTATGGATTTATAAGTGTTTATTTGTATTAAGGAGGTTAATTATGCATAGTAATATAAAATTAATTTGTTTGGATTTGGATGGTACTACACTTAAGGATATTTCAAATATTTCTGAGGGCAATATAGAGTATATAAATAAAGCATATAATAGTGGAATAAAAATAGCATTGGTTACAGGAAGGTTATTTATACATTGTTTATATTTTTCTAAAGTTTTAGGGATACCTATATATGCGGTAGGGAATAATGGAACATATGTATATGATGTTGAAAATAATAAAGTTGTGTATTCAAACTTTTTTGGTGTAGATTTTTTAGTTAAAATACATAAATTTGTAAGAGAAAAACATTTTAATACACATTATTCTACAATAGATACAATTTACTCTAATAATAAATTAGAAGATTACCATAATGAGGAAGATAAGAAGGAATATTCTATGAAAGAGGTAGTAATTGATAGTGAAGATTCCTGGGATAATGTATTTAAAAATCATGGTGACAACATATGTAAGGTTGTTGTTTCAAGTAATGATCAGAACAAACTTAATGATTTAATACTAAAAGTTATGGAATTAGGGGAATTTGAGATAGAATACTCTTGGGTTAATACTATTGAGATATTGAAAAAAGGTGAAGGAAAAGGAAAAGGAATTATTGAACTTAGAAAATATCTGGATATAGATAAAAAAGATATTATGTGCATAGGTGATAGTGAAAATGATATATCTATGTTTAGAGAATGTGGATATAAGGTTGCCATGAATAATGCAATAGATAAATTAAAAGAAAAAGCTGATTTTATAACACTTGATTTTGATAAAGATGGGGTTGCATATGCTATAAAAAATTTATTGGAACACTTTTAGTAAATTTTGTAAAAAATAATATTTTTTTTGTATTCGGTTTAACTTTATTTATAAAGTATAATTATGTATAATAAATGTAACATGGTAAAAATTGGGAATTTAGGGGGTAGCTATGTTACATATACTTAATACGCTAGAAAGAGATACGACAAAGAAATTTGTTGACTTCATGAATTTTGGGATGGAGAATATAACTAATGAATACTTTTTGAAGGTATTATACATAAATAACGGGGATAAAATAAATTATAATAAAACTAGATTAGATTTTGCTGAGCATAATTTAGAGCATAATTTAAGATTTGAAGATAAAATATTTAGATTTTTTGAAGATATTTTCAAATTGAATCAGGGAATTATGTATGTGGGTAATTTTAATATAAATAAAATAGATAATATGAAAATTTTATATATGTTAAGAGATTTGGATTATAAGGATTCAATTAAGTTTATAAATATTTTACGTTCGCATATAAGAGATGAGGATGTTTACAAAATTAATGATTTTGGTGTTTTTAAAATGTTTTTGAGTCTTTGTACTAGAGAAATTCATTTTACTAGTTTCTATTTTGATAAGTTAGATATTATGGTATTTACACATTATGATTTATCAATGTTGATGTTTTTTAAAAATGAAGATGATATAAATACATATGTACAATTAGCAAAAATAAATGATTTAATATTGAAAGATCAAGAGTCAAGTATACAGAATAAACCATTAATTGAGGTAGTTTAATAAAAGGATAGCATTAGTTTAATGCTATCCTTAAATATTTTTTACTACTATTAAGTTTTATTTAGTATTTTTGTGTAATTGATATTGCAATTTGTATTTTGTATAAGTTAAAATATAATTCATACTAAAAAGGTATAGATTAATCTGGAAATTTTGAGGAGCTAACTTTATGAATTTATTATATATACAAAATCTTAGCGTTAATGTAAATGAAAAAAATGTTTTAGATGATATAAATATTTCAGTTAATTCTGGGGAAGTGCATGTTATACTTGGGCCAAATGGAAGTGGTAAGTCATCGTTATCCATGAGTATACTTGGCAATCCTAAATATACAGTTACAAATGGAGATATATTTTTTGAGGGAGAAAGAATAAATAATTTGACTTCAGATGAGAGGGCAAGGAAAGGTATATTTTTGTGCTTTCAACAGGTTGAGGAAATAGAGGGTCTTACATATAAAGATTATTTGAGGGAATTAAAAATTAAAGTTAAAAATGAAAAACCAAATCTTGCTTTTAATATGAGTTTGAATAAAAAGTTTGAAGATGTTGGGTTGAAAGAATCTCATATGATGAGATATTTAAATGAAGGATTTTCTGGCGGCGAAAAAAAGAAGAGTGAATTGCTTCAAATGAAGTTTTTAGATCCTAAGTTGATAATATTAGATGAGATTGATTCGGGTCTTGATATTGATGCTATCCGTTCAGTTTGTAGTATTCTCAAAGAATTATTAACTCAAGATAAGGCTGCTATTATAATTACTCATAGAGAAGAAGTTATTCGTGAACTTAATGTGACTCATGTGCATGTATTAAAAGATGGTCGTAATGTTAAAACTGGATGTATAGAGTTGTTTAATGAGATAAATAAGAATGGGTATTCAACTCTATTAGAAGGGAAATAGTTTGTTATGAGAATAGATGATATTGATAGAAGTAAGTATGATTTTAAACACGAGAATTATGAAGAATTCATAAGTAATAAAGGTTTATCAAAAGATATTATAATCGATATTTCTAGGAAAAAAGATGAACCTAAATGGATGACTGACTTTAGGCTTAAATCTCTTGAAATTTATAACAATATGAATTTGCCTGTTTGGGGGCCTAATATTGATGAGCTTAATATAGATAATATTGTTTCGTATGTTAAGCCTAATAGTAGGTTTTCGGATGATTGGGAAGAGACTCCAGAATATATAAAAAATACTTTTGATAAGCTTGGAATTTTAAATGCTGAGAAAGAATGCTTAGCTGGTGTTGAAGCTCAATATGATTCAGAAGTAGTTTATCACAATGTTCGCGAGGACTTGAAAGCTCAAGGAGTTATTTATATGCATATGGAGCTTGCTTTAAAAGAGCATGAGGAACTTGTGAAAAAATATTTTATGACGCTTGTACCTCCAACTGATCATAAGTTTGCAGCACTTCATGGTGCAGTATGGTCTGGAGGATCATTTATTTATATACCTAAAGGAGTTAGAGTTGAAATTCCTCTTCAATCTTATTTTAGACTGAACGCAAAAGGAGCAGGGCAATTTGAGCATACTTTAATTGTTGTAGATGAAGGAGCTTATTTGAGTTTTATCGAAGGTTGTTCAGCACCTAAACATAATGTTTATAATATGCATGCGGGGTGTGTTGAATTGTTTGTTAAAGAGAATGCAACATTGAGATATTCGACGATTGAAAACTGGTCTAAAAATATGTTTAATTTAAATACAAAGCGTTCGATGGTTGAGAAAAATGGTAGAATTGAGTGGGTGTCAGGTTCATTTGGATCTAAAGTCTCTATGCTTTATCCTATGAGTATATTAAGGGGGGAAAATGCAACCTGTGATTTTTTAGGAATTTCTTTTGCATCAGAGGGTCAGTATTTAGATACAGGCGCTAAGGTAGTTCATGCAGCACCGAATACTTATTCTAATATATGTTCGAAATCTATTGTAAAATCTGGTGGTGTAGGGAACTATAGAGGTATGGTTACATTTAAGAAAAATGCTGAGGGATCTAAAACAAATATTACTTGTGATTCGCTTGTGTTAGATGATCAATCTTCATCAGATACTATTCCGTATATTGAAATAAATTGTGAAAATGTCGATGTTGGACATGAAGCTACAATTGGAAATATAAGTGATGATAAGATTTTTTATCTCCAAACCCGTGGATTAAGTGAAGAAGATGCCAAAGCACTTATTGTTAGAGGATTTGCAGAAGAAATTTCTAAAGAATTGCCACTTGAATATGCAGTTGAGATGAATAATCTTATAAATGTTGAAATGCAGGGGTTATAGAAATATGAGTCAAAAAGTTAAGATTAATGAAACAATTGTAAGTACCTATAGTTATCTTAAAGGAAATTTTAGTGAAGATGATTTTATATTAAATGGGGTTAATAACTCAGATGTATTGATAGATAATTCGGGTGTATTGATTGATTTTGGAGATGAGATTAAAGATAATATTTCAGAGTTAAGTTGTAAGATAAATGGTGGAGTTAACAAGGACATTATCAATGATTTAATTATGGGTAAGTTTATTAATGTTAAGGTTAGTGAGGAGAATGCCGAATTAAATTTGAAAGAGTGTTTAAATGGCGGAGTATCTGCCGTAACTTTTAATATGAAATGCGATGAAGATAAGACCCTATATGTTAATAGCAAAATTTCTGGAAGTGGCGACCAATTTAATTATTTTTATTACATAAATGCTAAAAGGAATTCAAAGGTTACGCTTATTGTGTTTACTAGTTCATCTTCTAAGGGATTTATAAATGTTTTGGGAGAAATAGAGGATGATGCACATGTAGAGGTCTTATTTGTGAATGTAAATAAGAACAATGTATATACAAATTGTGAATTATATTTAAATGGCAATAAATCTTCAGGTAAAATAGATGTTTGCTATATTTGTACAGAAGATTTTAAGTATGATTATAATTTAACTTCTGCTATGCTTGGTAAAGAGAGTAATGCTTTAATAAATGGCAAGGGAATTTTACTTGATAATAGTAAAAAGATATTTAGAGGGGCTATTGATTTTAAAAAGGGTTGCTTAAATGCAAATGGAAATGAAACTGAAGAGGTTATTGTACTAAGTAAAAATGTTGTTAATCAATCACTTCCGTTGCTTTTGTGTAATGAGAAAAATGTCAAAGGGAGTCATGGATTTACAGCTAATTCAATCAATAAAGATAAAGTATTTTATTTATTGAGTCGTGGATTTACAGAGAAGCAGGCTAAGGGTTTGATATTGCAGGGTAAATTTTTAAATATATTAAGCAAGATAAGGGATAAAGAGATAATTAATAAATTTATGGATATTTTAATGGAGGCAATTTAGGTTGAATATTTCTAAAATTAGAGAAGATTTTCCAGCACTATTATGCAAAACAGATAGTGGACTTCCAATAATATATTTTGACAATGCTGCCACGAGCTTAAAACCGAAGTGTGTTATTGATGCGATGACTGATGTTTATATAAATTCATTTGGAAATGCAAATAGAGGATCTCATATTGCGGGGGTTAGAGCATCTTTAATAATGGATGAAACAAGAAGTAGTGTTAAAGATTTTATTGGTGCAAAGGATAAGAAAAATATAGTTTTTACAAAAGGTGCTACAGAGGCTCTAAATATTATTGTTTATTCTTATGCTATTAATAATTTAAATGAAGGAGATGAAATTTTAATTGGAATAGATTCTCATCATTCTAATTTGGTACCTTGGAAGGTTCTTTGTAGCAACAGGGGTATTAAGCTTAATTATTTTTATGTAGATAAATTTGGGGAGATCTTGATCGATGATTTTTTAAATAAACTTGAGAGAAAACCCAAAATTGTATCTTTTACCCCAGTTACCAATACTTTTGGCGTAGTTCATGATTATAAAACTATAATTCAAAAGAGTAAGGAATTCGGAGCTAAGGTATTAGTTGATGCATCACAATCTATGACTCATATAAAGTTTAATGTAGATGCTGATAATATAGATTTTCTTGTTTTTTCTGGACATAAAGTTTTAGCTCCTCAGGGAGTTGGAATTTTATATGCATCGGATGATGTGATTGATGATATGAATCCATTTTTATATGGAGGAGATATGATCGATTATGTATTTGAAGATGAGGTTACGTTTAAAAAATTTCATGAAGCATTTGAGGGAGGAACTCAAAATGTATCGTCTATTGCTGGACTTAATTCTGCAATTAAATATATAAGTTCTATTGGACTTAGAGAAATTATAAATTATGAAAACGAACTTAAAAAATATTTTCTTTATAAATCCAGTGGTTGTGATGATATAGAGGTCTATGGTCCTGAAGATGATAATAAAAGAGTTTGTGTTTTTTCATTTAATGTGATTGGGGTACATCCACATGATGTATCTACTATTCTAGATTCATATGGAATAGCAGTAAGATCAGGTCACCATTGTGCTCAACCATTTATGAGAAGAATGGAATTAAATTCTACGACTAGAGCTAGTTTGTGTTTTTATAATACTAAGGAAGAGATAGATTATTTTTTTGATAAAGTATCAGAAATAAGAAATATTTTAAAGTTTTGAGGTGAATGATATGAATCTTGATGAATTGTATAAAGATACTATCCTTTATCATGGTAAAAATACAGAAAATAGAAGAGAAGTTTCACCATATGATTTTAAAAAAAGAGGTGTAAATCATAGTTGTGGAGATGAAATAACGATATCAATGAGGGTTCGTGATGGTGTAATTGATGATATTGCATTTATTGGAGATGGATGTATGATTTCTATGGCATCTACATCGATAATGATTGATTTGGTGAAAGGCAAAGAAGTTGAAGAGGCTAAGAGAATTGTTGATATATTTATAAAGATGATACGTAGGGAAGTTACGGAAGATGAGATCAGTGAGCTTGGTGATGGAATAGTATTTCAAAATATACAAAATATGCCGGCTAGGGTTAAATGTGCTACATTGGCTTGGCATACACTTAATGAAATAATACAAAACTAATATTAAATTATTTGATGTTTTATGGAGGAAGTATGGAAGCTATAGAGTATGAAAAACGGAATACGGTTAACAAAAGAATGAAAAATGGAGTTTTGGGTTATACTTTAGGTTTAATTGGATCAATTCTATCTGGGATGACAGCCTTTTTTATGGGAATTTTTATAATCCTATTTGGAAAGTTAGTTAAAGATATTATAATATCTATTATTGCAGAAATACTTATGGAGTTTGAAATACTAAATTTTCTACAAATAGCAGAGGAATTTTACAATTCTTCATTTAATATATCAATTTTAATTTTTATTATTATTTTCGTTGGATTTATACTTGCAATATCTGGGACTATTATGAGTTGGAATAATTCAAGTGTATTGTCTTGTGTTATTATGATAATAGGTGGAATAATTTCACTTATTCCTTTTTTAATACCAGGGATAATTATAATTATCGGTGGTTCAGTAAATCTATATGATTATATAAGATATAAGGCAAGTTAATTAAAAAATAATATATGTTGGCCTATGTAGAACAATGTTTTACGTAGGTTCTTTTGTATGGTATAATCTTAAACAAATTAATTTAGTTATTTTTTATTTTATTATGGAAATTCTATATATGTATGATGTTATTTTGAAATCTAAATTATAAAAATTCGGTAAAAGGGGTTTGGGGAAACATTGAAAAAGTTTAAAATTACTGAAACTTGTTTGCGTGATGGACATCAAAGCCTTATGGCTACGCGCCTAACTACAGATGAAATTTTACCTATATTACATAAAATGGATAGCGCTGGATATCATGCCTTAGAGGTTTGGGGTGGGGCTACTTTTGATTCTTGTATTAGATATTTAAATGAGGACCCATGGGATAGGCTTAGATGTATAAGAGAAAACGTTAAAAATACAAAACTCCAAATGTTATTTAGGGGACAAAATATTTTAGGGTATAGGCATTATGCGGATGATGTCGTAGAGAAGTTTATATATAAATCTCTCGAAAATGGCATTGATATAATTAGAATATTTGATGCATTGAATGATTTGAGAAATTTGAAAACATCTATTGATGCGACTAGAAGATATGGTGGTCATTTGCAAGTGGCTATGAGTTATTCGGTAAGTCCTGTTCACACACATGATTATTATATTAATTTATCTAAGCAAATTGAGGAAATGGGTGCACATTCAATTTGTATTAAGGATATGTCGGGCATTTTATTACCTTATAATGGATATGAACTTATACGAGAAATTAAAAATAATATTTCTATTCCATTGGAGTTACATACTCATTCAACTTGTGGAATTGGAGAGATGCTTTATTTAAAAGCTATTGAGGCAGGGGCAGATATAGTTGATACCGCTATATCAACTTTAGGTGGAGGAACAAGTCAGCCTCCTACTGAATCAATGGTAAGAACTTTTATGGGATCAGAATACAGATGTGATGTTAATTATGATGTTTTAAGGGATATAGCAGATTATTTTAAACCTATTAGGGAAAAATATTTAAAAGATGGTATACTTAGTCCTAAGTCATATTTCATAAACCCTCAGATAATTGAAACACAATTACCTGGAGGGATGATTTCAAATATGATTAATCAAATGAAAGCACAGGGTGCTGAGGATAAATTTGAAGACGTTTTAAAAGAAATACCAAAGGTACGTAAGGATCTTGGATATCCACCACTTGTTACTCCTCTTTCTCAGATGGTTGGAACTCAAGCTGTTATGAACATTTTGAGTGGAGAACAATACAAGATGATATCAAAAGAAATAAAGGATTATGTCAAGGGATTGTATGGTTGTCCACCATATGAGATAAGCAAAGAATTGAAAGATAAAATATTAAAAGATGGGGAGGAGATTACTTGTAGACCTGCAGATTTGATTGAAGATGAGTTTTTGAAAATAAAAGAAGAGTCTTTAGATTTTGCAAAAAGTGATGAAGATGTGTTAAGTTATATTTTATTTCCACAGATCTCAAAGAAATTTTTGGAGAAAAAATATAATCAAAATGATAATCAAGTTATTAATATAAACTTAGAGTTTAATTAAAATTAGGAAGGGATTTATATGGAGATTGGTATTAAGGATGCAGTAATACTTTCGATATTTTGTATATTAATAGTTTTTATTATTTTGATGGTTATTTCATTGGGAATAAATTTAATTAAGATTTTTTTGTATAGTAAAAGTAAGATAATTGATCATAAAAAAGAAGAATATGTGAGAGAGGTAAAAAAACATTTAGAAGATAACCATAAAATTAAATTTGAAGATATAGATGATGAAGATATGTTGATTGCAGCATTTGTTGCATCCATTGATTCGGTTGAAGAAAATGATAATAAGAGTGTAAGAATTAAGAGCATTAAAAGGTTATAGGGGGAAAGCTTCATGAAGGTTTATAGAATAAAAGTTAATGGTAAGGTTTATGAGGTAGAGGTTGAATTGGTTGAGAATAAAGATGGAAATTTGACAGAAACACCAAATAAAGAAAGCCATGTTCCGAATGTTATAGAAAGGGATAAATCTGAAGGCAATGGTGAAAATGTTAAGGCACCTATGCAAGGAAGTATTTTGTCAATAAAAGTATCTAAAGGCGATAGGGTTTTAAAGGGAGATACATTGCTTGTTCTTGAAGCTATGAAGATGGAAAATGAAATACTTGCTCCAGTTTCGGGTATGGTTAGTGATATATTTGTATCTGAAGGTAAAAGTGTAAATAATGAAGATGTGTTGCTAGTTATAAGTTAGGAGAGATGTAGGTTTGGATATTAATTTTTTAGATATGATATATGATCTTTATAGTGTTTCAGGAATTAGATTTTTAATAGATAATCCTAAGAATTTGATAATGATATTGATTTCGTTGGTGTTCATGTATCTTGCTATATTTAAAAAGTACGAACCATACCTTCTTTTACCTATTGCTTTTGGGATGTTTTTGGTTAATTTTCCAGTTCCTTTTGGGGAGGGTCTTATGGATGAAGGAGGACTTTTATATAGTTTATATCAAGGTGTTAAGTTAGGAGTATTTCCCCCTCTTATATTTATGGCTATTGGAGCATCTATTGATTTTGGGCCACTAATAGCGAGTCCAAAGAATTTTTTATTAGGAGCAGCAGCACAAATAGGAATTTTTGTTGCGTTTTTGATTGCTGTTTATTTAGGTTTTAATGGAAGTGAGGCAGCATCTATTGGAATTATTGGTGGAGCTGATGGTCCAACTGCAATATATTTGACAAGCAAGCTTGCATCACATCAATTAGGATCAATTGCAATTGCAGCGTACTCTTATATGGCACTTATACCTGTTATTCAACCGCCTATAATAAAATTATTTACAACTAAAAAAGAACGTAGTATAAAAATGGTTCAATTAAGAGAAGTTTCAAAGACAGAAAAAATATTATTTCCTATTGTTGTAACGGCATTAACGGTATTAATTATACCGAGTTCTATAACATTGATCGGTATGCTTATGTTTGGTAATCTAATAAAAGAAAGTGGAGTTGTTCCTCAATTGGTTGAGAATGTTAAGAATGCTTTGTTGTATATAGTTACAGTTTTTATAGGAATAACTGTTGGAGCTACTGCAACAGCTCAAAGTTTTTTGCAATTTAGTACTATTAAGATAATAGTTTTGGGACTTATAGCGTTTATATTTGGTACGGCTTTTGGTGTTATATTTGGTAAAATAATGTGTGTTATAACTAAAGGTAAGGTTAATCCTATGATTGGAGCTGCTGGAGTTAGTGCTGTTCCAATGGCAGCAAGAGTTGTTCATAAAATGGGATTGGAAGAAGATCCATCAAATTTTTTACTTATGCATGCAATGGGTCCCAATGTTGCTGGTGTTATAGGTTCAGCTGTGGCAGCTGGAGTATTGCTATCTATATTTGGTTAAATAAAAAGAAGAGTAGTATTTGGACTACTCTTCTTTTTTGATTTTAAATACTTTGTATGAGTTTTTGATATTTTTTATATATCTATTGATCTTTTTAAGTTCTATTTTGAAGTATTCTGATGTATCAGAAAGTTGTTTAGTTGACTTTGATATTGATTTTAATGAATAGTTATTGGATTTTGATTCATCAGTTATATATTTTATCGATGATAGCATTAGATCATTTTTCTTTGATAATTCGCTAGATCTTTCAGAGATACTTTCAAATGATGATGACATTTTTCCGATAATCTCATTTATTGATGAAAGATTCTTAGAGAATATTGAAGATTTTAGAGCCTGCTCTTTAAGTATTGATGATGTTGCTATTGTATCTGTGTTTATAAATGATATTGTTTTAATTATAGTAGCTAAAGTGTCTTGTATGGTTGATACTGACTGACTGCTTTTATAAGATAGTTCTCCAATTTCTTGAGATACTACAGCAAATCCATCTCCATGCTCTCCTGCTGATGCAGCAACAATTGATGCGTTTAGTGAGAGGAGTTTAGTTTGGTTTGCAATATCATGAATTTCTTTTAGTATTTGTTTTATTTCACTTGAAAGTTCATTTAAAATTGTAGTTTTTGATCTAAAGCTCTCAAACTTACCAATAAGAGGTTCGATCTCTAGTATAAACGATTTAATTTTTTCGGTATTGTTTATACAAATATTTTGTGTATTTTTGCTGATTTCTTTTGTATCAAATATCTCCTTTGTCATTTTAGTTATTAATAAGTTGAAAGAGAAAATTTCATTTTTAACATTGTTTGTATTTAAAAGTATCTTTTCATTTGATTTAGAAATCGTATAAGTTAGGTCATTGATATTTGAAATTTTGGATATAATATCCGTTTTTTTTGTTTCAACATTTATAAAGGTTGAATCAATTTGTTTAGATGTTGATATTATGGATTTTAGTATATTTTTAGTATTTTCAATCATGTTTATAAAAATATTTTGTATTGATGAAAATTCATCTGATTTACTTGAGTAATTGAAATTTTCAGATAGATTACCTTGAGATATTTTATCTAAGAATATTTCAATATTTCTTATAGGGATTGATAGTTTTATGATAAAAATCAATAATATAAATAATGCCAATGAGTATAACAATATTAAAAATCTAGATATAAAAGATATAATTTCATTTTTAGTTGTCATTTGAATTGAATTTAAGGAGTTGATATCTAAATCCATTCCTATAACTCCAATAGTTTTACCAGTATCATTTTTTAGTGGATAATAAAATGATAAATATTCTCCCCAAGAGTTATTTGTATATTGAGCACGAATAAATTTTCCGCGTTTGTAGGTGTTATAAACAATTTCATATGGTTTATCTCTAAGAACATATCCAGGAGGCAAATAAAGCTCTCCTTCGCTTGAGTCAATAAGTATGATTTCTCTATTTGAATTGTCTAACGCGACTATATGAACAAAGAGAGCACCCACCATATTTTTAAAGTTAGTTATTGATTGTAGACATTTATCATAATTAGGATTTGTTGTAACAGGGTTTTTTAGAAATTCAATATAGTAATTTATGTTAAATGATTCAATGTAATTTCTTAACAGTGTTTCTCCAAATGTTTCCATAGATTTATTTGATGATGCTTTTACAAGATATAGAGAAGAATTTGTAAAAAACAGAAACAATGCAAGAGCTGATAATAAATTTACAAGTAAGATTTTGATTTTTATAGAATTAAGTTTTAGTATTGGGTTTTTAAATGAAAAATTGTTTTTTGATATTGATTGCTTCATGAGTTTTACTCCAATTTTTAAAATTATAATTTAAATTCATTGAGATCAGATTTTATTTGACTTATAGTATTATTTAAAGATTCAAAGCTATTTTTAAAAGTTAGTGCATTATCATTTATTTTTGTAATTAAATTTTCTATTTGTTTTATAGAATTTAGATTATATGATGAGCTTGAACTTAAGCTTGTTATACTGTCAATGAGTGTGTTGTTTTTGTTGCTAATTTTATCTGTAAAGAAAGAAATGTTTTTTAAGAAGTTAGTGATATCTTTTACTGATGTGTACATTTCAGATAAATTTGATATAAAAATTTTTGAATTTTCAGAATGAACTTTGAATGTTTCAAAAATTTCTATTGATTCTTTATTTAGTGAATTTATAGTATCACTAATCTTTACTAGTGTTTGTTGTATATAACTAGTTGATTTTATGATATTTTGGGATAGTTCTCCGATTTCTTTCGCGATTACACCAAAACTTTTACCATGCTCTCCTGCAGAGATTGCAACAATTGATGCATTTAAAGAGAGTAATTTTGTTTCATTAGTTATGTTTAAGATATCAGATAGTATTTTGTTTATTTTATCTGATAAGAATTTTAGTTTCTTACACTCAATTTGTTCTATTTTAAATTTTTTAATGAGGGTTGAAATTTCCATAAGGAATATATTAAGTAGGTTATTATTATTTTGGCATATGTTTGTTGCTAATATGTTTGAGTCTAGGGTTTCTTTAATTTCATTTCTAATTTCAAGAATGTTATCAGCAAAATTTTTAATTTCATCTTTTAAAATATGGACTTTTAAATTTACGTCTTCAGTTGATTTAGAAACATTTGTTATAGTTGAGTTTGTTGATTTGATTTTGTGTATAATTTCAATAGAATTTACTTTTGTCTTGGCAATAGAAAATTTTATATATTCAAGATAAATTATGAGATTCAGTATGAATTTTTTGATAATGTCAATACTTTTGACAAGTAATTGTTGTATGCAGTTAAATTCATATCCTGAGAATGAGATATTTTTGTTTATTGATAGAATTTTATTTGATAAGGCCACTACCTGATTTTTGATAATATAAATAGGTTTTAATATATTCCAAAGTGCTACAGTTGATATATAAATGTAGAGAGCTATGAAAAACACACTACATAAAATTATAAAAAAGATATTACTTAAAATTTTAAATCCGTTACGGTAACTTAAGGTATGTGTGGGTATTTTAAAAGCAAGCAGTCCTATAGATTTCCCTGTGCTATCTAATATAGGTGAGTAGAAACTATAGGTATTTTGATTATTATGTATAACCTTTTCACATACGACTCTTTTTAATCTAAAAGATTTAGTTCCTAATTTTGTAATTATGGGGTCACCAATTGGTAAAGATTCATCTGATCCATGTATAAGAAGAAGCTCTTTACCTGTTTTTTCATCTATTTTTGATATATAAATATTTTTTATGTTTAAATTGGTTGAGTAGGTGTTTAAATATTGAAAGAGCCCTTTGTAGCTTTCTGATGTTTTAATAGGATTTTCTATAAAATTTTTGTATGTATTTGAATCCAAATCATAGCTAAGTGACTGGAGGATATTTTTGTAATAATTTATAAATATTTTATCTGATGTTCCTATAATGATTCTGAAGTATATGAATATTGAACATATAATTACGATCAACATTATTCCAAAATTTTGGAGGAGCATTTTTCTAATTAATGATTTTCCTTTTAAACTATTTAAAAATATCTTTTTTATAGTAATAACCTCCTTATATTGGTTTTTGTTTTTTAAAAAGTGATGAAATTAACAAATAACATTAAAAAATCTTTTCTGTTATTATGCACAGAAAAGATGGTTAGTATTAAAAAATTTAAACTTTTGTTGTCTTTTATAAATATAAAATGTTAAAATTTAGTTATATTAGAATCGTAAGGGGGATTTTTATGATAAAAGCAGTTTTATTTGATTTAGATGGAACATTAATTAATACAAATGAGTTAATAATAGAGTCATTTGAACATACTTTTGAGATTTTGAAAAATGAATATCCTAATAGAGATGAAATTATTTCATGGTTTGGAGAGCCTCTGTTTGTAACTATGGGTAAATTCTTTGATGATGTTGATGAAGCTATTGATGTGTATAGAGAATTTAATCTTAAGTATCATGATGAAAGAATTTCTCTATATGACAACACAAAAGAGGTGCTTAATGCATTAAATAAAAAAGGATATAAAGTTGCTATTGTAACTTCTAAGAATAAAAGTACTGCTATAAGGGCTCTAGAACTTTTAGGAATTAAAGATTATTTTGATGTAATAGTTACAAGTGATGATGTTCAAAATCATAAACCTCACAAGGAGCCGGTTTTAAGTGCATGTGATCTTTTATCTATATCTCCTAATGAAGCACTTATGGTTGGAGATTCAATTTATGATATTATAAGTGGACGTGATGCTGGTAGTAAGACTTGTGGTGTTTTATATAGTTTCATGAAGGATGAAATCCTAAAGATGGATGCGGATTATTACATAGAGGGTTTAATGGAAATTTTGGACATTATATAAAAATGCTATCTTAAAATTTTAAGATAGCATTTTTATTATAAAACTTGCCCTATTTGAGAATATTAAATTAAGATAGGAGTGAGTTTATGAATTTAGTTTTAGATAAGCCTATAAAAAATCAAGAAATATTTAATAGCTATAAAAATTTTTTAGAGAGTATAGATATGTCAGATAGAATTGTTATGATTATGACATATGATTTTGATGAAAGAGATTCTGTATTGAATGACTTAATAATTAAGCTTAAATCGTCCAATGCGAGGATACATAATTTTAAGGTTGAAGGTGGGAATCAATCGAATCAATCTATAAAGGGAATATTTAATATTATTGAGTTTATGGAGAAATATGATATCGATACTATAATTGGCATTGGTGAGGATTTTTTAGCAGATCTTATAAAGGGAATCACAGTTTTTTATAACAATAAAAATATAGATAGTCTGCATAAACTTGAAGAAAATAAAATGTTTTTGAGATATGGAAAGTTAAGAGAAACTATTTTTGTTCCAACAACAGGTGGAGGAAGTGAGTGTCATAGATATTTTAAATTAATAGATAGTGATTCTTCTCAAGTTACAATATTTGGAGATCCAATGTGTAAGATAGATAAAATAGTTTTGGATGCAAATATTGCAAAGAGTTCATCTTTAGATTACACAATGTACTATATGTTTTCAGTTATTGTAAATTTAATCGATACTATTTTAAGTGACAATGTTGATAAAGAAAATAAAGAGTTTGCTAGCAATGTTTTAAAAGATGCAGAAATGATTTTAGAAAATGGGGATAGGTTTGGTGGAAGTTTATTATTTCGTGAAACTGTATTAAGGTGTAGTGCGGAGTCATCAAAACTTGTAGATAGATTTGGGTATGGTATATTATATTTATATGGAAATTTAATTGAGAGTGTGTTTTCAATTCCAAGACATAGTATAGATGCTTTGGGTATTGAATTTTTTATAAATGAAATAAGAAAGAGATATTCTATTATGCATTTGTATTCTTACATTAATATAGATTTAAAACTATTTCTCAAGTATAAAAATCAATATGGTGCAATGAATAATCTCAATGAATATAAATTAGATTTAGATATGTTTGATAAGGTTAAGAATCTTGCACTTAATTTTCTTTATCCAAATAAGATAATTGATAAATATGTATCCTTAAATTTTAATGGAAAGATGAATGAAGAGTTATTTGAATACTATTTAAATGGTGTAAATTTTAATTAAAAATGATATAGTTTTTCTATATCATTTTTTTATTGTGAGGTATAAGAGTTGAAAAAGGGAGAAATATTTGAACTGGATATAATTGGATTTAATTTTAAAGGGGAAGGATATGGAGAGATTGATGGAGAAAGATATTTTGTTAAGGGAGCTATACCTTATGAGAAATTGAAGGTGAGGTTTATTAAATCAAAAGGAGGTAGAAAGATTTGTAAGCTTATTGAAGTTCTGTGTAACTCTGAAATAGAGATAGCCTCTTCTTGCGATAAATTTGGAGATTGTGGGGGTTGTACATATTTAAATGTTTCTTATGAGGATCAAATAAGATTCAAGGAAAAAGCTTTAAAAGATATTTTAAAAGAAATTCCGTATGAGGAGTTTCTTGGTATATTAAAATCTCCGAAAGAATTTGAGTATAGAAATAAAATGGAATTTTCTTTTGGAGATGAATTTAAGTGTGGTCCGCTTGAACTTGGTCTTCATAAAAAAGGAAATCCGTTTGGAATTGTTCCAACATATAATTGTAAATTAATAAGTGAAGATTTCAGAAAAATAATGAACTCAACGATTGATTATTTTAGAGAAATTAGAGCAGAGGTATATAAGCTTAAAACTCATACGGGATATTTAAGGAATCTTATTTTAAGAGAAGGAAAAGAGGAAGTACTTCTGGCTATTATTACTTCAAGTCAAAATCATATGGATTTTGGAGATTTTAAGGAGAGGATATTAAGCTTAAAATTACAAAAATCTATTGGAGGAATTGTACATATTGTATCTGATTCATTAAGTGACGCAATAAAACCAAGTAAAATAGAAATAATTTATGGTAATGACTTTATATATGAGGAAATATTTGGTCTTAAATTTAAAGTGAGTATTTTTTCGTTTTTTCAAACAAATACAGAAGGCGTTAAGATTTTATACAATGAAGTGAAAAATAGAGTAGGAAATCCTGAAGGTACTATTCTTGATTTATATTCTGGAGTCGGAACTATTGGACAAGTTTTAAGTAAAAATAATAGAGTTATAGGGATAGAAATTGTTGAAGATGCTGTAAAAATGGCAAAGGAAAATGCAAAGTTAAACAATTTAAATTGTGAGTTTATATGTGGAGATGTTTCGCAGGTTGTTAAAGATATAAAAGATAAAATTTCATTTATTGTTGTTGATCCACCTAGAGCTGGAATTGGGTTAAAAAGTGTGAAAAATATTTGTAAATTCGGTGTCCAAAACATAGTTTATGTTTCATGTAATCCTCAAACTTTATGTGAAGATTTAAAAGAGTTTATAAATAATGGATATAAGGTTAAAAATATTCAAGGTGTGGATATGTTTCCTAATACTTATCACGTTGAGGCAGTAGTATTGATGTCAAGGGTGGATAAGTAAGGGTGTAATAAGATAAGTAAATAAAGGCTTTCCGTGATTTGAGGTCTGGTTCTAAGTCGGAAGGATAATCGCGGATTTTTACTATGAGGGAAGTTATCCAAGATTGGTGAATTTAAAAAGTCATAAGACAATACTGTTATTGATTTGGTGAGTTGATAAGATGGTTGGCAAAATAATGGTGAGTTGACAAGCTTGCTAATAATTTTAATAGTAAGTCATTGTTTTTGCGCCCAAGAAAAATAATGCTTATTGCTATTCATGTTACTGAACTTACTGAAATTAATTCAAAAACTTTCGTTTACAAATCAAACGATGTATGGTACAATCTATTCTAGATATGAAGAATTTTTTTCTAGAAATACGCTATATTGTTCTACAAATGTGGAAGGAGAAATTGTATGGCTATATCATATGATAAGTTGTGGAAGTTATCCATTGATAAAAAATTAAATAAAACTCAACTACGTGATTGCTCTGGTATTACATCTTCTACTTTGGCAAGACTTAGCAAGAATAAAGGGGTTTCTCTTGAAGCCTTAGAGCGTATTTGTCGTGCATTGGATTGCGACATTGGAGATGTTGTTGAATTTATAGAGGATAAGGTGTCATTAGATGAATGAAAAATATACAGTTATTGATTTGTTTTCGGGTGCAGGAGGACTTAGCCAAGGATTTGTGCAAGCAGGATATAAGTTGTTAGCGGGTATTGACTTTGATGATGCCGCATTACAAACATATGCTCATAACATAAAGGGTGCTAAAGCGCTGAAAGAAGACTTGTTTAATGAGGAAGTCGCAATAAGAAATATTGAAAAAGCAATAAGTAATAACGAAGTGGATGTTATTATCGCAGGGCCTCCTTGTCAAGGATTTAGCCTCACAGGTAGTAGAGATATTAATGATTCAAGAAATAAACTATATGTTGCGGTAGTTCATGCCGTGCAGCATTTTAGACCTAAGGCATTTATGATTGAAAATGTGCCAGGGATGGCAACTTTATATAAAGGGGCTGTAAAGCAACAAATCATTAATACTTTCGAGGACATGGGTTATGCAGTAACAGTTACTGACTCACCGTTATTAGCTGCCGACTATGGAGTTCCACAATTTCGTAAAAGAATGTTTTTTGTTGGATACCGTAAAAATCTAGGATATGACTACTTTAAGTTTCCAGAACCTTTACTCGATGCTGAACATTATATTGGGACTGCTGATGCAATTTCCGATTTACCCTCATTGGTTGATGAATTAGGTAGTGAGATTATGGATTATATAAATGAGCCTCAAAGCGATTACCAAAAGCTAATGAGAATTGATTCTGACGTTATTTTTAATCATGTTGGAACGAACCATACTAAAGAAGTTAAATGGGTTATTAGTCAAGTTCCTGAGGGTGGAAACCATAAGGATTTACCACCTGGAGTTGGAGAATCAAGAAAATTTAATGAAGCGTGGACAAGATATCATAGTAAAAGACCATCTAAAACCATTGACACTGGACATCGAAATCATTTCCATTATAAGTGGAATCGAGTGCCCACTGTAAGGGAAAATGCTAGACTACAGTCATTTCCAGATAGGTTTAAGTTTTTAGGAACGAAAACACAACAAAATAAGCAAGTTGGCAATGCAGTTCCACCACTTTTGGCTCAAGCTGTAGGATTGAAGATGAAGGAACACTTAGATTCAATAAAAAAAGTTTCTAAGGAGGTAGCAAATGAAGAAGTTAAACAATATTGAGTTATTTGCCGGAGTAGGTGGGCTTCTAGATGGTTTTGAAAAAACAAATTCTTACAACCTTATTGCTGCTGTTGAATGGATGAAACCTCAAGTACGTACTTTAGTAAGAAGACTAGAAACTAAATATCATATTGAAGATGCGAAATATAAGGTTCTTAACTTTGATATACAACGAACTGATGAGTTATTGTACGGTTGGAAAGGTGATAAAGATTTTGGAGATGGGCCAGGATTAGTTAGCTTAGTAGGAGGGGAAAAAGTTGATGTCATTTCCGGTGGACCACCGTGTCAGGCATACTCTGTAGCAGGAAGAATTCGTGACGAAAATGGCATGAAAGACGATTATCGTAATTTTCTTTTTGAGGCTTATATTCGAGTGGTTAATCATTTTCGACCCAAAATTATTGTTTTTGAAAATGTCGAGGGGATATTATCAGCCATTCCAACAGGTGAGAGAATAGTTGACTTAATTCGTGATGCTTTTGATAAATTGGGATATGAAATAATAAACGATTTAAGAAAATACGCATTATTGGACTTAACAGAATACGGAATTCCTCAAAAAAGAAAGCGAGTTATAATAATTGGTATAAGACGTGATGTTAAAAACGTCAACTATCAAGAGTTACTTAGAAATTTTTATGGGCATACATTAATTTCAGAGAAAGTAAAAGTCGTATCCACTGTAAGGGATGCAATTTCTGATTTACCTCAGATTTATCCATTAGATGAACCAATGAAACTTAATGCATATGACAACTCTAATGGTATAAATGGTCATTCAGCTCGATTCCATAGCAAGCGCGATCAAGAAATTTTTTATAGACTGGCAAAAGACATTGAGAAAGGTGAATTTAAATATGATTCATCCGAAAAACTAATAGAACTATATTATGAGCAAACTGGAAACAGAACAAACGTACACAAATATCATGTGTTACGGTGGGATGAGCCGAGCAATACTATCCCGGCACATTTAAAAAAGGATGGATTGCGACATATACACCCTGACCCCAATCAAAAACGTTCAATTACTGTGAGAGAAGCTGCAAGATTACAAACTTTCGATGATGATTTTGAATTCAATGAATCACAAATGGCAAATTTTGAAATGATAGGAAATGCAGTTCCTCCGCTATTTGCAGAAAAGTTAGGGAGACTTATTCCAATCTTAATATCAGATGTTGCAAAGCAAGAAAAAAAGAGTGAGTCATGATTATGACAAACTCTTTTTGTTTTAGACTGAAAAATCAGCATAATAAACACCCTCTTCAATTAATGACAGAGTAATTGTGGTTCTACCATAGTCTTCAAGAGTACTCATTTTTATCACTTCGTCAATGTCAACGTTTAAGCGTCGTCTGATGTATCGTCCTAGTATACTTTTCTTTGATATGCGCTCTCCATTTAAGAAAGGCTGTTTTGAAGAAAATGAAGCAAGTTGTTTAGGATATTTTTTTTCATTATATTTTTGAACACCTTCTAAGGAGGCTTCCATTATAGTTCCGTCATCCCAAATTAGCTCAATCGGGTCTGAATTCCTTTTTCGTCTGCCATCAGGTGTGGTAAATTCAGGATCGAACGCTTTAAATAATGATGGGTTTGTTTTAATTATTTTTTTAGGAAGACGAATATAAGCATCTCCGGGTGCAACGTGAGAACTACTACTTAGTCGAGCAAGACCCCAGTTTAATCCACTTGAGGTTGGAACTTCTTTTATATTATTTCGGACAGAATAAAGAGGTATATCAGCACTAAATTTCTTATGTACATCAACAGGAAGTTCTGAACCTGGAATATTAGAAAAATCAATTACTTCTTGATTTCTATTAATTATAGGGACTTCAGATGAATGTTCTAATATAAAATTGTAGTATATTTCAAGTGGGTTAAATGTATCACGCGTTGCATCTGCGAGAGACTCTCGGTAGTCCGTACGTAGCCCGTTTGAAGAAAAATTAGCTGATCCTATTAATGCAGATAAGGTTTTTCCGTTTCGCTTCCAGATATAAATTTTCGAATGAATTTCTTGTTCTGCGTACTTTATAGTTAGTGATGAATTCTGCTCTTTGATTTTTTCTAAAGAATTGAGTAAACGTACATCGATACCCGAGGGATACATCCCTCCGATAACAGTAGTTTTCATTTTTGATAATTCTGATAATCTTTCAACGGGGGCAGGACCTAAATATCCACTAATAATAATCAATTCATCGGGTTCTTCTGATAACAGCTCGTGTTTTGAGAAAACAACCTCTTCTAATCCTGTATAATATAACATATTTAACTCCTTTCATGATTTGTATTGTTGTCATACTCGTAATATAACAACAATTTTTAATACATTTCTTTGATCATTTTTAATCTGTGAATTTAAATATAGATGAGCAAATGAACAAGCAACGAAACTATATTATTTGCTTCTGTCATTTATAGTTTCCATTATATCTTCTAGCTTACAATCAAGCGATTCGCATATTTTAAGCAGAATATCCGTAGTGATATTCTCGCCTTTACCAAGCTTTGCTATGGATGCGGCACTTATTCCGGTGGCATTCTTTAAATCTTGTTTGTTCATATTTTTATCAATTAACATTTTCCAAAGTTTGTTATAACTGATTCTCATTTTCTAATCTCCTTATTCCTTCGCTGGATTTTCCAGTTAAATACTTTTTCAAGAGTTTCACATCTTTACTTATATCTCGCGGTTTTATTCTTTTAATTACCTTTTCTTCAACCTCGGGTGTCCAATAAATTCGCAACTTTTCTCTAGTTCTTGTGATAGCAGTATAGAATATATTGTGTGTTACAAGTTCTTCTACCTCGTCGGTAATAACAATCTTTACAGAGTTGTATTCTAATCCCTGTGCTTTATGAATGGATACTGCATATGCAACTTGAAACGGAACTATTGTTCTGGAATTTTGGTCATCTCCATCTTCATCAACGCTTTTTAATTTGTGTACATAAAACCTGATTAATGATTTTTCTTCGCCCTCGTAGCATTCAAGCAATTGAAAATCACGGAACATAGCATCGCTTTCGTCTATTTCTTTTGGAATCTCAACATCAAACTGTATGCGTTCTTCGATAGTTCCTGCATCAATGATTTCTACTCCTTGGATGATGCCTTTCATGTTGTTGTGTATGTCGGGGCGAAATCTGTCAGAGTCAAGGAAGAGAATAGGGTCTCCAATTTTGTACTGTTGGATATCCCAAGTGACAGCAGGGTTAGGATTGCTTTCTTGCAAGAATCTGTTGATGTTGTTGATTCCATATAAGCCATCATAATTTAGGCAGAGGATAGCCTCGCCTGATTCAAGTGAAGAGAGTAGGGTTTCATCAACTTTTAATGAGTAACTTTCTCTCTCGATGGTTTCTTTTGCAGTTTCCTCCATGTGTCTTACTTTATCCCAAAGTTCAAGTAAGTACGGATCCTGTGTACGGTGAGGCTTGGTAAGTTCAAAAACAGCACATTCAGGCAAGAATGATTTTAGTACCGAGAACCAATTGCCAAATTGAATTGCATCTATCTGATAAGTATCTCCGACTAGTAAAAGCATTTCGAAATTTGCTTTTAGCAATATCTCAACCATATCTTTATTGCTAACGGTACTACATTCATCGATAACTAATAATTTGTATTCTGCAAAAGGAGAGCCTTGGTGTTTAAAACTTTCAATTGTTGAAAAAGTTGTTTTTTCAGCATCAATCTTTCTCATTAGGTTCTCTTTTGCAGGATTTGTCTGAGTTAGGTATAATTTTTCTGCATCATTTAAATAGTGTGAAACATGGTTTATCAGCGTTGATTTACCTACACCCGCAGAACCATATATTACCCCAACTCTTGATTCTGAAAATATACGCCTGATGATATCCTTCTTTTCGTCACAGTCAATTTCGTAATCATCAAATAGTAGCCAAAAATCAACATCGTCACTGTAATTTTCAATGCCTGATTCAGCCAACTCCTGTAATTTCTCAATTACCTTGCAAGTATCAAGCTTGTAATCGTTTATAAATACTTGATTGTGTTCAAGCATCAAATCACTTGTAGGTCTGTGCCCCAGCCAGAGACTATCGTTATATTTTTCTATGAGTCTTTTATAATCGGAGAAGTTACTTAGTTCATCAATATCGGTAAATAGCTGACCTTTACCTTCTGTATTATTCCTTATAAATCTAGCGAACAATTCAGGACGTTTATCCTTACAAGGAATACAATCGAATACTGCTCCTAATTTTGGATTATGTCCAACAGGGGATCTGTTAAACGGTAAAGAATCAAACTGCTTGCAACCATTTGCTAAATACAAACCAGAAAGATGACTATTACCAGCATTTATCCACTCTTCATAATATTTGCTATAGTAGCCAGATGAATATTGGTTTTTAATTATAACATTGTTCATATTATAAAGAAGATATCGCAGCACATTTTGTCCATTACGACCATTTCGTATAAGATTTCTGCAATAATCTAAAATTGGAATAAATGCCGAAGATTTAAGGTTATTTTTCCATTCGAGAGTAATCCTATCATATGCCTTATCTGGGAAGTCCATTAGATCAGTCAGAGTAAATTTCTTTTTAGTAAGAAACTCACAGATTAATCGTTGTTCTGGGTAAGGTACTCTTTTTTTCTCACCTTTTATTAGCGAAATAAAATTTTGAAATTCACAATCGCGGATGGAAACTTCCCAACCATCAATAATAATGATAGGCATAGTTTTTCCTAATATTTCGATAGTTTCTTGTATGAGATGAAACTTCGATGCGTAGTTGCTTTTGATTGGCAGTTTGGTAAAAGCAATTACTCTGTTAGATTTAGATTTATTCTTCCTATCATCTATAGGAGTAAATGTGATTTCATAATATATTTTTCTGTTTACAAACAGTGGTTTTATCTTTTGAATATAATATTTATCCTTGCTATCAGTATGTAATGCCGCAGGATGTCGTTCTATTTTTTCGGAAATCTTTTTATAGTATTTCTGCAGAGTATCATCCAAATGCAGAGGAAATTTTTCTATGTTGTGTAATACCTCAATACCGTAGTAGTGGCTAAGAAGATTCTTTGCCTCTAACAAGTATTGGTAATACTTCAGCATCAGTCGTTCTGAGCCATCTTCATCTAAAGTATATTGTGTAGTTACAATTTGCAAATAGTTGCGAAATCTATATAAAGTATATAGTTCACTGTTTATTTGAGCAAACTCAACTGCCTTTGCTATATTTTCTTCGTTAATAGGGATATCCGAACCATTCGCATAAAACTTAAGCATTATATGATTCACGAACTTCATTAACTGTTCCAAAATATCCTGAGACATAGCACCGCGAGATGAGTCCTCAATACTATCAAGGTGTCTACATATTACGTTATCTATTTTTCTAATGGAATCATCAATTGATGGCATTGTATCCTCCTCTCTGTATGTTAAAATTCTCCCTCATCCCAGTCATCTATAAAAGCTTCATATGGAAACGCTCTGGCAAATAAGTCTGGATGAAGCTTTACATATAAATTTCGTATTTTTGTTCTTGTGCTTTTGAAAAAGGACGATTTATGGTTAACAGTAAAAAAGCTGTTACTTACATTGTTTAATTCTCCGAGCAAACTAAAAACATATGACTTTAAAGTTAGATCAAGAAAAGCATCTGCTTTTGAATTCCATTTTAATTCATACAATTCTTGTATTTTGCTAGGCAGTGTCATATCGATTAATGAGGTAGCATAGTTTTCACCTATCAGTGTAAACATAATTTCATCATAATCTGTTGTAAACTCTTGAAGTAGCATTTTATCCTCTGAAGAATAAGGATATTCCTCGGAAGGTTGTTCTTCAGGGAGCTCAATGAACTCTGTACCGGTATCCTTTTTGGATGCCGGTTTTTTTCTTTTTGTCTCAGCAGCATTCCTTATTATGGTTGCAAATAGTTCGGCAATTTCATCACCAACGTTATTAATATTAATATTTGGCAAATATTGAACAAAACGCTGGCATAGGGCTATCTGAACTGCTTCTTCTGTATCAAAGATAAAAGAGGAAAACTCAACAGGATCGATGTATGGAACCATCGCCTTTGATATTTTGCTGATGCTTGTTGAACCATTGGAATAAGCTTTGAAAGTTGAATCTTTGTAATCATTGAGAATGTCTTTTCCACTTTCGGTAAGTATGGTATCAAAGAGTGTTTTTACATAAGTATGAACACCACTTTTCCCACCGATTATTGGTCGTGTTATGTTTACAAATTCTACAAAGTTCATCTATTCTATCTCCTTATATTGAAGCCTACCTGTCACTACCAAGTTCTACCGACCCAACAATCTATAATGAGAATTGTAAAAAGCAAACAGCGAATGCTTGATACTTGTGAAGCTGTATTAAGAAATTACTCTAAATTATATTATATCAGAAAAAGATACAAAAATCTACACTTTCACATCTTATTAATATGCATTTGCAGAGAAAATTTATAAAAACGTACAATTGCGATTCTCTTCTTGCTTTTAGTTGAGTTCATACAGTGGATTCAACTAAGTGACGTAAGCACTAAAAAAATTTGCGAAAGTAAAAATATGATTTCTTACGCTGAGATTGTGAATGAGGAAAGGAGGTGTCTGAATGACAAAACGTAATTCGAAGCAAACATCAAAAAGAATTGCATCAAAAGCAAGCAAAATCCTTAGTGATGGACGCTACAGTAAGAAAGCCAAGTCGGTTGCTGGCAGTGCTTTAAGTCAAACAAGACCAAGCAAGAAAAAGTAATTTTCAAAACAAATGATATGTAGAGACAGATTTGAATAATCAGCCTACCTATCCTCCCTAAAGGAGAAGTTTATCTAGAGCGATTATCGCTCAACAAAATCAATCTCAAAGTCCTAGTGCGCATACGGACGGCGGGATGCATAAAGAGTTCAGAACGCAGTGATAAAGACTGTGTTTGGAATGAAGATGCACCCACCGTTATTTCGTGCGCCCTTTTTTAGGACAAGCGGAGTCTGTGGTCATCTTCATCACAGGCTCTTTTTGTATTCCGCCGCCCAATGACTAGGCGGAAAGGAATACTTTATGAAGATTCGAGTTTTATATGAAGACAACATCAAAAATGGTCACAAGAACTATACCACGATTGAAATTCCAGATGGAGATTACAGCGTCATGCTGGATATCGACTATGAGCAACGTCTTGCAGAGGCAAAGCCTGAAAAGAAGGCAGAGGTGAAACGCTGCGAGACTCTACAAGAAATGTTCGACCTCATGAACAACAAGGAATATAAGCATTGGCGTCGCTACCATAGGCACCTTGGCAATCCCAAGACACCTTATCGAAAAGATGATGAAGTTGAAATAGATGTCATGGATACTTTCGCTGATAACTCTCAAGAGATAGAACGCAATCACCAAGATGAGTACGAATCTGTCTGCAAATGGATACGTACCGCTCTTGGTAAAAAACAGGACTGGGCAGATATGTTCATTGCAGTACGCATTGACGGTATGTCGATTCGAGAATATGCCAGTTCCATCGGTGTAAGTGAAAACAACATTACTCAGAAATTAAAGCGGGCAACAAAGAAATTAGAACAAGAATATAAAAACCGTCAGATTTGACCTTCTCCCAAGGCTACTAGGTAGGAGGTCAAGACCTCCAAAAAATACAAGGAGGTAATTTGAATGGAATTACAAGTTTACAAAAATGCAGAGTTCGGCTCTGTACGTACTACAACGATTGGCGGTCAACCTTATTTTGTCGGTAAGGATGTAGCTGGTATTCTTGGTTACTCAAATACTCGCAAAGCTTTAATTGACCACATTGATGAAGAGGACAAGGGAGTAACGAAATGTGACACCCTTGGTGGAAAACAGGATTTGATTATCATCAATGAATCCGGTCTCTACAGCCTCATCCTCTCAAGCAAGATGCCAAATGCTAAAAAGTTTAAGCGCTGGGTCACTAGTGTAGTCCTCCCTGCTATTCGTAAACACGGACTATATGCTACGGATGATTTAATCGCAAATCCTGACCTTGCCATTGCTGCTTTTACTGCACTGAAAGAGGAACGTGAAAAGAACAGGGAATTGATGGCAGCCGTTGCGATTGGTCAGCAGCAGATTGCTGAGATGAAACCAAAGGCTACTTACTATGATGTGGTTCTTAAATGCAGGGATGCAGTCAATATTTCTGTGATTGCCAAAGATTATGGATGGAGTGCCATGCGCATGAACGAATACCTTCATGAAAAAGGGATTCAGTTTAAACAAGGTGATATTTGGCTTCTCTATCAAAAGTATGCTCCAAACGGATATACCAAAACCAATACTCACATTTATGAAGATAGTAAAGGTATCCAACATACGAAAGTGCATACCAAGTGGACACAAAAAGGAAGGCTCTTTATCTATGAACAGCTAAAGGCGGATGGTGTTTATCCGCAGATTGAGATGGAGGTGTGATATGGGAATCAATATGAAAAATCCAGAAGGGTATCATGACCCAACTCCCCATAAAGCACTTAGCAATATCACCCGTGAGGAAAAGGCAGCAGCAAAAGCTGCCTTTAAGCCCCTTGTCTATATTTGCTCTCCCTTTAGTGGTGATATTGAAAACAACAATAAGCGCACACGAGCATTTTGCCGTTTTGCTTTAGATAAGGGCAATATCCCACTTGCTCCTCACCTTCTGTTTCCACAGTTTATGGATGACAGCAATGAGAAAGAGCGCGATCTCGCTATTTTCATGGATATTATCCTGATGGGCAAATGTCAAGAAGTCTGGGTTTTAGGTGATGTGATTTCAAGAGGTATGAGTATTGAAATCGAAAAAGCAAAGAAACGCAGACAGCCGGTCAGATACTTTAATAAAGATTTCAAGGAGGTAGAGTCTCTATGAAAATTGCATACGGCAACAGCCGAATGGATAAGAAATGGAAAAACACAGACATCAGCTGGGAGGACTTCTGCTCTCGTGTTAAGACCACGCAGCGTACCACTGAAACCGTAGAAGAATATCGAAAAATGAGAAAAGGTGGTCAGGATTCCATTAAAGATGTCGGCGGTTTTGTTGGCGGATATTTAAAAGATGGCAGACGTAAAAAAGGGAATGTTCTATCACGCTCCATGCTCACTCTTGATATGGATTATGGCACAAGTACTATCTGGGAAGAAATCTCTACCTTCTTCCCTTATCAGTGTTGCATCTATTCTACTCATAAGCATATTCCAGAAAATCCAAGACTAAGGCTGATCATTCCTCTCTTCCGTGATGTGGGAGAGGAAGAGTATGCAGCTGTTAGTCGCATGGTCGCAAAAGAAATAGGCATAGACGGTACTATTCATCGTTCCAGGGATATTAATGATTGTGAATAAAGAAAACTTTGCAGATATCGGCTTCAGAAAGGACAAGATTCTGCAACAAATAGGCATTGGAGTGTTACTTGCTTTTGCCATGTCATTAGTTTTAACTGTCGTGCCAATTTTGTTGGGGTTTAAAGATATGGTTGGAAATATAACGTATACCCAAACATGGAAAATTGTCTATCAATTTGTTTATGCAATATTGGGAGTAGCCCTTGCAGAAGAATTGATTTTTAGAGGTTACATATTTAATAAACTTTTAGAAATCAAGGACTCGAAATGGTTTGCAATAATAATATCATCTGTGTTGTTTGGATTATTTCATATATTTAATGGGAATATTATTCAGATTTTTATGACAGCATTTATTGGATTTCTCTACTGTGTATTTAGAGAAAAAATAAAAGGATGCACTTTAATCTCCTTAATCATTGCTCATGGTATATATGATGCAATGATTGTATTGTGGGTTTCAATATTATAAATGGTATATAACAGAGGAGAATGTGGATGAATAGTTTCGATGTTTTGACTAAATGCAATTCTAGGAGTGAATGTTAAAGGAACAAAAATTCCAACTTTAAAGAGCTAACTATTCGCATAAATATTAAGTAATGGATATATTCCCACATACGCAAGCTCTCAGTGGATATCTTCCCTCAAACACAATAGTCTTCAGGTTACTAATTTTTGACAGCTATGCCTTCCTCTCAAAACACGTTGAGTGCATAGTATTGATGTCAAAATCTGAAAAATAAAGTGTAATAGTGATTAATATAAAAGGATTTTGATAGATTACTAAATAATAGATGAAGTGAAAGAAAATTATGATGTAATTATTCAATTTACAATATGTTATAATTATAGATGAAAACATCAAAATTAGTAAATGTTAAATGGTAGTAATTGTATATTGAGTTTTTGTATTAAGATATTTATTCATTTAATTTTGTCATCTCAAAGTAATTTTGTTTGTTTTAGTCTTTTGATAGAATTACAAGACTAGGAGTAGTGTATGTTAGGCGTAATATGTGTAATTATGTAAAGGAGGAAATATAGATGTATGATATCATTATTATTGGAGCGGGACCTGCAGGTATTAGTGCGGCGATTTACGGTAAAAGCAGAGGAAAAAGTGTTTTAGTTTTGGAGAAAAACAGGGTTGGTGGTTTGATTGGAAGCGTGTCTACTGTCACGCACTATACTGCAATCGTTAAGGAAGAGACTGGAAAAACTTTTGCTAAACGTATGGAAGAACAGGTATTTAATATAGGTGTGGAAATTCGATATGAAACTGTAACTGATGTTACACTTAGAGGTGAAATTAAAAAGGTTGTAACAGATAAAGGATCTTATAAAACTAAAACTATGATTTTGGCAAATGGCGGATCAGGACGTATGCTTGGTATACCAGGTGAAAATTTGAATGGTGTTCGCTTAAATGCACCAAAGGATGGTCCAAATTATCATGGGAAAACAGTCTATGTTATAGGAGGAGCAGATGGTGCGATTAAAGAAGCTCTTTATCTTGCTAAAACTGCATCTAAAGTTGTTATTGTATGTGTGGAAGATGCGTTGTCGTGTATACAGGAATTTAAGGATAAGATAAATACTTGTAATAATATTGAAATCATTCCTCATTCTAGTCTTACTGCAGTATATGGAAATGAATCAATTGAGGAATTAGAATTTACTGACAACAAAACGGGTGAAAAGCATATTGTAAAGGATAAAACGTGTGGTGTATTTGTTTATGCTGGTATTGTTCCAAATACACAGATGTATGGGGAATTAAAGCTAGATGGTGGATATATTCCGGTAGATAATGCGATGCGTACAGAAATTTCTGGTGTTTTTGCAGCGGGAGATATTTGTGTAAAAAATATAAGACAGGTAGCTACAGCTGTTGCTGATGGGGCAATTGCAGGGATTCAGGCAGCATCTATGTGCTAATTTATATGCAGTTACTGTAAAAAATTATAAATGTTTATTTAAAAATATATAACTGAATGTATAAGACTTTCTCGATGGTTAATGTTAAAATGTATAATCAGAACCATGTAGAAAGTTTTATTTTTTTGAAATTTTTCAGTGAGATTATTTACATAAATGGAATCTAATTAATGATAATGTTAAAAAGTCACAAGAAAATTTTTAGGAGAAGTTATGGAAATAAAGTGGAAAGATGGAAGGATAAGGTGTAAATGGGCAAATCCAAGCAATGATATTTATTTGCGTTATCATGATGAAGAGTGGGGAATTCCTATTTATGATGACCATAAATTATTTGAAATGTTGATTTTAGAATGTTTTCAAGCAGGACTGAGCTGGGAATGTATATTGAATAAACGGGAAGCATTTCGTGTAGCATTTGATGAATTTGAGTTGGAGAAAGTTTGTGCATATGGTGATAAAAAGATAGAAGAATTGTGTGAGGATAAAGAGATTATAAGAAATCGTCTAAAAATAAAAGCTGCTGTAAATAATGCTAATGTGTTTCAGGAAATATGTAGAGAATATGGCAATTTTTCAAATTATCTTTGGAATTGGACGGGAGAAAGAGTGATTTATGAAAATGATGTGATTAGTTCCCCAATTTCGGATTCTGTATCGAAAGATTTAAAAAAGCGTGGAATGAAATTTGTAGGTACTATTATTATCTATTCTTATATGCAGGCAGTAGGAGTAATTTATTCCCATGAGAAAGATTGTTTCTTGGAACATATAGAATGATGTTTATATGAAAGGTATAACAAATACATAGAGACAATTAAGAAGATAATTTTTTACATATATATTGAGTTACTTATATAATATTTGAAAGTAAGATATATTTTTTAGTGCCTATAGTTTTCTGAATATGAATTTGTTGGTAGGTATATTTCAAAGTTGATATTTTATTTGTTTTATGATATAACGACGGACGGATATTTTTGATTTTGCAATTTAGGGGGAATAGTACAATAATGAATAAAAAAATAGGTGATTTTATAGGTGCAGTGTCTTATGGTATTAATGACGTTTGTTTCTTGTGGGGATAACACAGTTAGTATAAATAGAGTAGCAGAAAATGAAGTGTTAAGTAAGAATGACAGTGTATTATCGATCAAAGAACAGGGAGTTTTTTCGGCGGGGGAGGGTACAGTAACTTTATCTGAAGGGACATTTGATATTTCAAATTATTATATATCAAGAGATGGATCTACATCTCATGTCGATCATGCTAATGTATTTTATCAAATACCGTTAGAAGAAATTGGACTTCCTATGGTGTTTTTGCATGGATATGGACAATCTAGAGTAGGATTTATGACCACACCAGATGGAAGGGAAGGTTGCTATGATATGTTTTTAAAAAAGGAACATAGTGTATTTTTAATTGATCAACCAAGACGAGGAGAAGCTGGACAAACTTCAGTAGCTGGAACAATAAGTACAGAGCCTTCCGATCAAACATGATATACACAGTTTCGTATAGGAACGTATATAGATAATGCTTTTACTTATAATAATAATTCACAATTTCCAAAAGGAGAAGAATTATTAGATCAATTTTTCCGTCAAATGACACCAGATACTGCAATGGATTCTGCGAATGGCGATTAAAGTATTGATGTAACTGTTGTGGCTAAAGCTGTTGCAGCTACTATTGATGAAGCATATCAAAAAACTGGTAAGAAATTTATTCTTGTTACACACTCTCAAGGAGGTAATCCTGGATGGGAAACAGTAAAATATACAGATAATATTGCAGCTATTGTAGCTATTGAATCAGGAGCGGCACCAGTTGTAGGAAGCGAGGATTATCAAGCAATGCTTCAAAATAATATTCCTGTGGTATTTTACTATGGTGATTATATAGGAGAAGAATTTAGTGATGTACCTGTTTCTGAAATGTGGGCAATGATGAAATCTATGGCTTACGATTTTTAGCAAGTGTATAAAGGTGATGGAGGGGTTTATGAAATTATAAATTTACCATATAAGGGAATATACGGTAACGACCATATGATGTTTCAGGATCTTAATAATGATGTAATTGCAAATGATATTGAAAATTGGATTCAAAATAATATAAAATTCGGAGGCTTGAATAAAAATTTAGGTCTCCGAATTTGTGTATTTTTTGGTATTTATATAAAAAAGAGGTGTTGGATAGTGAAGATGTAAGTTATTAAGGAAAATAATACATAAGTTGCAGTTGTCAGTAGTTATGAATTATTGATTAGAGATATTCAATCTGATTTGGATTTTATTGCAACAGTACAGTATGAGATAAGATGTAATAATATTGTGCTAAATTATGAAGATTGTTTGAAATATATAAGTAAGACATTAAAAGTTTTTATGTATGGGAGTAATAAAGGGGATAATGTTTATTTTCAGACTATTCTTTCTCTTACTATTAATAAGATTTCTGATTATGAGTGTTAGAAAATATACACCATATTATTGTAATTAAATTGTCAGACTTTTTTATAATACAGTTTATACAATAAACGTAGAAGTTTATTTAAAAGATCAATTATATGTTTGAGAGATAGAACAAATAGATTTTAGAAAATGGGATGAGTATTTAAAAGAAAATTATAGTTTGGTTGCAGTTTATAATGGAATTATTGTTGGATTCGGAGATACTGATTGATTAGTTAATTATTCGTCATGATTATCAGAATAGAGGAATTGCCACTGTTATTTATAATAAATTGGAATGTGAAATTAATGTTGATATGATAACGGTACATGTACTCATTATTTCAAAATCTTTTTTAGGAAAGGGGATATAAAGTGATTAAGTAAGCGAGGGAGAGAATTACATTAATAAATTATTTGATGGAGAAAAATATTAATTAGTTTGGTTGATGATATTTTTATGTAAAGGAGTATGCTATTTATAAAAATAATTTTATAAAGATAAATGTTAATTTGAGGAGGAAGGATAATGCCTACAAAAAGAATTATTTTAATAGCTATGATGACATGTCTTATATCAATTTGTTCATGGATCAATATACCTTCTGCACTACCTTTTACCATGCAAACTTTTGCAGTTTTTTGTGCATTATTATTGTTGGGTGGACAAGATGGTCTTTTGGCGATTTTTTTATATATTTTTATAGGATGTATAGGATTGCCTGTATTTGCTGGTTTTAAGGGGGGTGTTGGTCATATTATAGGACCTACAGGGGGGTATATTATAGGATTTATATTTACTGCACTTTGTTATTGTTTATTTGAGTCGTTGATTTTAAAGCATCCAAGAATTAAAGCATTTGTTCTCTTGATTGGATTATTTTTATGTTATGTGGTGGGTACTCTATGGTTTCAGATAATATATGAAGTTCAAGGATTAGAACATTCAGTTATAAAAATATTGTCAATGTGTGTATTTCCATACATAGTTCCAGATTTGTTAAAGCTTGCATTAGCTTTTATAGTGTGTAATAGGATACGTAGAGTGATTCCAAATGTTTAAAATAATTTACTAATATAATTTTAGCATCTCCTTTTACAGAAGATTCTTTTTAGCAATGTTAATTTCTGATATTGTTCTACTAGTATAAATAAAATGGACATATTTATGATTTAAATGTATTCTATGAATAATTTTATTTTGTACTGATAACAATGATTTCCAGGTTAATATGTTTTAAAACCGAAGAGTGGTTAGATAGAAAGAAATTAATTTAACTAAATGTATAATAATAACTTACGATTTTATTATTAGTACCTAATAATCACACATTTATATTATTTATTTATGTAGTTTATGTTGTTAGATTGGGGAAAGAAGTGGTTTGTATTTTTAGATTTTAAGATAAGGTAGATAATATTAATTTTGTGGTTTAACATATAAGTGGTTTATTGTTATTACGACATTGTTTTTTTATTGACATATTATCAAAATATAATTATAATTAAATCATAATAAATATAAAATGATAATTATTATTAAGAAAGAGTGATTTCTCGTGATTGATAAAATTGAAAATTTGACTGAGTATTTAGTTAAACATAATATAAAGCCATCTTTTCAACGGATAAAGATACTTGAAAGTTTAATAAAGTATAACGATCATCCAACGGCAGATGAAGTTTATAATAAGGTTTTGGAGGAGATTCCAACTTTGTCAAAGTCTACCGTATATAATACAATTAATGTTTTTATTGAAGCAAATATATTAAAGGGTGTTTACATTGAAGAAAATGAGTTAAGATATGATGCTATGACATTTAGCCATGGTCACTTTAAGTGCAAACAGTGTGATAGGATATATGATTTTGAAATTGATGTTGATAAAATTTATAATGATTCTTTAAATCAATTCCAAATTCAGGAAAAAGATGTATATTTTAAGGGTTTATGTTCAGAATGTATTCAGGTATTAGATAGCGTGTGAGAATCATGTAATTTCATTTAATTATCATAAATCATTAAAAAATTTTTGAATATTGATAATTGAAGGAGGTAGTGTAAATGAATTCAGAAGATAATAAGAAAAAGCTCACAACTGCTTTTGGAGCTCCAGTATCAGATAATCAAAATGCTATGACAGCTGGGCCAAGAGGACCTATGTTATTGCAAGATGTATGGTTCTTAGAAAAACTTGCACATTTTGATAGGGAAGTAATTCCAGAGAGAAGAATGCATGCAAAGGGTTCTGGGGCATATGGAACTTTTGTTGTTACTCATGATATTACAAAATATACTAAGGCTAAAATATTTTCAGAAATTGGTAAGAAGACAGATTTATTTTTAAGATTTTCAACAGTTGCAGGTGAACGTGGTGCTGCAGATGTGGAACGTGATATTAGGGGATTTGCTATAAAGTTTTATACAGAAGAGGGAAACTGGGATTTAGCTGGGAATAATACTCCAGTATTTTTTCTTAGGGATCCACTAAAATTTCCAGACTTAAACCATGCTGTTAAAAGAGATCCAAGAACAAATATGAGAAGTGCAAAAAATAACTGGGATTTTTGGACATCACTTCCAGAAGCACTCCATCAAGTTACAATTACAATGAGTGATAGAGGTATACCATTATCATATAGACATATGCATGGATTTGGTAGTCATACTTTTAGTATGATAAATGATAAAAATGAACGTGTTTGGGTTAAATTTCATTTTATTACTCAACAAGGAATTAAGAATTTAACAGATGAGGAAGCTGAAATAATAACAGGGAAAGATCGTGAGGCACATCAACGTGATTTATATGAAAGTATTGAAAAAGGAGATTATCCACGTTGGAAGATGTATATTCAGGTAATGACTGAAGAACAAGCATCAAAGATGCCGTATAATCCTTTTGATTTAACAAAAGTTTGGTATAAAGATGAGTTTCCGTTGATTGAAGTTGGATATTTAGAACTTAATCGTAATCCAGACAATTATTTTGCAGAAGTAGAACAAGCAGCATTTAATCCAGCGAGTGTGGTACCTGGAATAAGTTTTTCACCTGATAAAATGCTTCAAGGAAGATTATTTGCTTATGGTGATGCTCAACGTTATAGATTGGGTGTAAATATTAATCAGATTCCTGTTAATGCGCCAAAATGCCCAATTAATAGTTATCATAGAGATGGTAAAATGAGAGTAGATGGTAACTCGGGAAGTACTTTAGGTTATGAGCCTAATAGTTATGGTAAATGGCAAGAGCAGCCAGAATACAGGGAACCATCATTATCACTAAGTGGTAGCGCTGATCACTGGAATTTTAGGGAAGATGATAATGATTACTATACACAACCAGGAAAGCTTTTTAGATTGATGTCGCCAGAGCAGAGAAAAGTTTTATTTGAAAACACTGCTCGTTCCATGGGAGATATTCCAAAAGAGATTAAGATAAGACATATATCAAATTGTTATAAAGCAGATCCAGAATATGGACAAGGTCTTGCTAATGTTTTAGGAATTTCTATGGATGAAATAAAATAATATAATTTTTTAAATGGATAATGAGATTTCATTGTCCATTTATTTTTTTGTATGATATTTAGACAATTATGAATATATTTATTTGGATTTATCAGTAATTCATAAATTTTTAATTATTTAATGAAATATAGATAATCTTATATATGTTTTAAATCGTAATCAAAAATTTGAGCACTGCTATAAGAGTTAGTAGTGTTTTTTATTTGAGTATCTTATGTTTAAGAATTTAGATAATAAAGATTATTTGACAAAAATGTGAAATCACAGTATACTGGTCGTTGTGTATGTACGAAATCGTACAATAAGGAGTGGGTATGGAATTTTGTTTTAATGAAGAAATAGGATCATTTAATTTTTTAATGTCAAAAATAGATGTAGTTTATCATGAAGTAGCACTTAGACTGGGTATTACTGATAGTTCTATGCTAATTCTTTATGCACTTTGTTCTAATAATGGAGAGTGTATGCTTGGAGATATTATATCTGGGGCTAGTAAGCAGACTATTAATTCGGCACTTCGCAAACTGGAAGCAGATAAGATAATATATTTAGAAACTTTTAATGGTAGAAAAAAGAAAGTATATCTCACTGAAAAAGGAAAGGAATTTGTAAAAGATACAGTTCTTCGTGTAATTAAAGTAGAGAATGATATATTTTCATCATGGTCTGATGAAGAAAGGAAAATTTACATAGGATTAACACAGCGATATTTGAGAGATTTTAAGAAAAAAGTAAAGGAGTTTTAATATGGGTACTATACAACTTTCGGATAAATTTAATTATAAAAAGTTATTAAGATTTACATTTCCATCTATGATTATGATGGTATTTACTTCTCTCTATATGGTGGTAGATGGATTCTTTGTTTCTAATTTTGTTGGGAAGGTTCCATTTGCTGCTGTTAATTTTATTATGCCAGTACTTATTATTTTGGCATCTATTGGTTTTATGTTTGGTTCAGGTGGTAGTGCTCTTGTTTCTAAGATTTTGGGGGAAGGCGATCAGGATAAGGCAAGACGCCTTTTTTCTTTGATTGTATATAGTACGATTATTTGTGGAATTATTATTTTTATTGTAAGTTTTATTTTTATTGAGCCTATTGTATCTTTTATGGGTGCAGATGGAGAAATGTTAGAGAATTGTATTATTTATGGTAAAATTATATTGGTAGCGTTGCCTTTTTATATGATTCAGTTTGAGTTTCAAAGCTTTTTTATTACAGCTGGCAAACCACATATGGGTCTTATTACTACAGTAGTATGTGGAGTTACAAATATGATTTTAGATGCATTGTTTATGGCAGTTTTTTCATGGGGAATTGTTGGTGCAGCTGTTGCTACAACAATAAGTCAAATACTTGGGGCTACAATTTCAGTTTTGTATTTTTGTAGGCCAAATGCTGGTGTATTAAGATTAACAAAGACAAAAATGAATGCAAAGGCTTTGTTAAAGACGTGCACAAATGGTTCTTCTGAACTTATGAGTAACATTTCTTTATCAATTGTAAGTATGTTATATAATTTTCAGCTTATGAAATATGCAGGAGAAAATGGAATTGCTGTTTATGGGGTACTTATGTATGTTAATATGATTTTTCTTTCCATTTTTATTGGATATTCTACAGGGGTAGCTCCAGTAATTGGATATCATTATGGAGCAAAGAATTATTCAGAGTTAAAAGGATTATTGAGAAAGAGTTGTATTATTATTTGTATTTTTGCACTTATTATGTTTGGATTAGCAGAAAGTTTAGCAGGAACGTTGGCAAGTATTTTTGTAGGGTATGATATGGAGCTTATGGGTATGACAGAGAGGGCATTTAAGATTTACTCTATTTCATTCTTGTTTTCAGGATTTGCTATTTATGGTTCCTCCTTTTTCACCGCACTAAATGATGGTGTGACTTCTGCATTAATTTCGTTTTTACGTAGTTTGGTATTTCAAATTGTAGCAGTTATTGTTCTACCATTAATTTTTGGAATTGATGGTATATGGTTTTCAGTTATAGCTGCTGAGATTGTTGCTGTATTGATAACAGTTTTATTTATTATTGGAAAGAGGAGCAAGTATAGGTATTTATAAAAATGTAGTGGAAGGCAAGTTTTAAATCTAGAGGATTGAGATCTTAATAGATACTTTGAAAATAAGCAAATTATTTAATTTACGAATAATTTAATTTATGGTATTATTAAATAAATAGAATTAACGATATAAATACTATCGTGAGGATAGCAGAAGGGTTTGTAGTTACGCTACTTTAAATTTTGCGAGAAATCTAATTTTTTCGAAGAATTTTGCCCTTCTGCTTGTTTTATTATGGAGTATTTTTAGAGACGATTGTTTAAATTATTGTAGTAGGAGGGTTAATAAGTATGGATCAAAGAGCAATATTTAAATTAAGTTATGGATTATTTGTTTTAACTGCAAGAGAAGCAGATAAGGATAATGGGTGTATTTTAAATACAGCTATTCAAGTTACTGATTCGCCAAAACAGATAAGTATTTGTTTAAATAAATTGAATTATACTCATGGTATGATTGAAAGAACTGGAGAATTTACAGTGTCAGTTTTGAGTCAAGATGCAAAATTTAGTTTAATTAAACATTTTGGATTCCAAACAGGAAAAACAGTTAATAAATTTGAAGATTATAAAAATTGTACAAGAGGTTCTAATGGTATTTATTACATCACAGAGGGGACTAATGCTTATATATCAGTAAAAGTAACTAAAACTCAAGATTTAGGAACTCATACTATGTTTATCGGTGAGGTTACTGATATGGAAGTTTTAAGTTCTGCACCGTCATTAACATATGAATATTATTTTAATAATATTAAACCAAAACCTGAAGCTGTTGGGTTAACTAAAGATGGACAAACTATATGGCGTTGTATGATTTGTGGATATGAATATGTTGGCGAAGAATTACCGCATGATTTTATCTGTCCTATATGTAAACATCCTGCATCAGATTTTGAAAAAGTATCTAATCAATCAGATAAAAAAACTATAATAAATAAGTACGCAGGAACAAAAACAGAGAAAAATCTCATGGAAGCTTTTGCTGGGGAATCTCAGGCAAGAAATAAATATACCTACTTTGCATCTGTAGCTAGGAAAGAAGGATATCAGCAAATGGCTGAATTATTTATGAAGACTGCTGAGAATGAGAGAGAACATGCGAAGTTATGGTTTAAGGAATTGGGAGGAATTGGAGATACAAAACAAAACCTTAAGGCTGCTGCAGATGGAGAAAATTATGAGTGGACCGACATGTATGAAGAATTTGCAAAGACTGCAGAAGAAGAAGGATTCCACGATCTTGCTGTAAAATTTAGAGAAGTTGGTAAGATTGAAAAACATCACGAGGAAAGATATCGTAAGCTTCTTCAAAATATTGAAACAGCACAAGTATTTGAAAAAAGTAGTGTAAAGGTTTGGGAGTGTCGTAACTGTGGTCATATTGTAGTTGGAACAAAAGCACCAGAGGTATGTCTTGTATGTGCACATCCTAAGAGTTATTTTGAGATTCACGCTGAAAATTATTAGTAAAATAATTTTTTATAATGAAGTAAAAGTCCCTCATCATTATTGGTGAGGGACTTTTATTATTTAAATGAAGGTGGGTCAATATTTATATTAGAGAATTTATTGTCAGATGGTGAAGGTGATGATAAATTGAGATACATTTGAGCATCAGGAGTTGTTCCAAAATCTTTATTTGATCCGCTTTCTTGTATTTTATTGAATGCTTTTCTAAACATAGCATTATGAGCTTCTTCTCGATTTAATAAGAAGTCAATCGTTTGTTTAACTTTTTTATCATGGATTTGTCTATATAGATATTCATATACAACTTTTGCACGCTGTTCTGAAGCTATGTTTGATAATAGATCGGCACATAAATCACCAGTAACTGAAACGTAGTCACCAGTCCAAGAATATCCAGATGAATTGACTAAGCCAGGGTTTAGTCCAAATAATACTTGAGATTGGATTTCGCCACTTTGAGTTGACTCTGCATTTACATCATGACCATTTAGTAACATTATAGTTTGAGATATGATTTCTAAATGTCCTAATTCTTCTGCTGCTATATCAAGAAATAAGTCCTTTATCTCTTGATCTTTTATTCTGAAGCTTTGTGACATATATTGTAGTGCTGCTTTTAATTCACCATTTGCACCACCTAATTGTTCTTGTAAAAGAGCTGCATAATGTGGATTTGGTTTTTCTACTTCAACATTACATAACAGTTGTTTTTCATGTTTGAACATATAAACACTCCTCTAAGTTTTTATATTAGCTTTATCTAAAATAGTTAAAAAAATACTAATAACAATTAAGACAGCACTTATATTAAAAAGTATATAAATATATCATCTGATTAACCGAATAATTAGAGTATGTTTGTGTTTTTAAGGAGTTATTATGATAAAAAACATAGTACTGTTTACATCAATAGTTACAACTTATTATTTAAGTTTTTGTAGTATAGTAGATGTTCAATCATTTTTTCGTATTAGTTTGCCATCAAATGGAGTAGTTTCTGTGAATAATGCTAAATTGATGGGGGGGGGGGGGGTAGCTCTTCAATTACTAAAAATTCTAGTATAAAATATAATGCCTTTATCTCAAGTTCAAGTTAAAAAATATAATTTACTTGGTAAGACTTTTTTTAATAATCTTAATTTTGATGAACAACAATCTTTATTGATGTATACATATAGGAGTCGCGATATAAATAGAAAGTTGTCAGGTGAAGATCATATTAAGCAAGTTTTTTATGAAAATATTGATGATATGGTTAAGAATTTAGATGGAGTATTGCTTAAATTCAAATTAGAGGATGATATCTTGGTTTTTAAGGGTGCAAATAGACGATATTTTAAGGATTTAAAAGTTGGTCAAATTTTTAAACCAAATTATTATTTTAGCACTTCTGTTGATAAAAATGTGGCTGAGAGTTTTGCGCAAAATAAAAGGAATAAAGATGATTCTTTAATGATAGAGATTAAAGTTCCAAGTGGGAGTAAGGCTGTTTATGTTGGAGAAGATTCAGGATGGTTAAACCATAAGGAAATAATATTAGATAGAACTACTAAATATAAGGTTTTAAGTTTTAATGGAGATAAATTGGAATTAGAAGTTATTAATGATAATTAATTTAATTTACAATGGAAAATTAATGATACTTAATAAAAAATTATATCCCTAGTTTAAATCTAGGGTTTTTTGTTTTTAGGTAGATGAATTGACATTAAAATATGGGATGTATATAATTTTAGTGTGATATTTAGGATTATAGTGAAAGTTTAAAAAGGAGTTATATAATAAATATGAAAAATTATAGCAAAACACATTTAACAAATGAAGATTTAAAAGAGTTTAGCAATGAACTTCCTATAAAAAGGGCAGAACTTCATGATGTACTTTCTTTGACAGGAGCTGAAGTAAGTATAAATATTATTCCATCAGGTGTTTGTATACCGTTTGTTCATTCACATAAACAAAATGAAGAAATTTTTGCAATTTTATCGGGGAAAGGTAGAGCGATTATAGATGGAGAAAATATAGATCTTTCAGCTGGAGATTGGATTCGTGTCGCTCCAAAGGGGCAGCGTCAATTTTTTGCATCAGAAGATGAGGCAATGAAATTTATTTGTATCCAGGTTAAAGAAAATTCTTTAGAGGGATATACTATGGAGGATGGGATAATTCACAAGTAGTTTTTTTAAGTAGAGTCATAATATTAGAGATTAAATATGTGTTTTATTTATAGTAATTTTGATATATTTAAATCAAGATATGTTGTTAATTATATTGTAATTTTTGGAGGAATCAATGGAGGGACGAGAAGGTAAATTAATAAAATATATAGAAGGTTCTAAAACACGATTTATTATTCCAGTTTATCAACGTAATTATGATTGGAAAGAAAAGAATTGTGAACAGCTTTTTGATGATCTTATAAAAATTGTAAGAGGTAAAAGAAGGAGTCACTTTTTTGGGAGTATTGTATCTGTTCACGAAGGTTCTGGAAGAAATACAGAATACGTTATAATAGATGGTCAACAGAGGGTAACTACTATTTCATTACTTTTTTTAGCTATGTATAATTTGATTTTTAAAGGAATTATTAAACCTATAGATGGTTCCCTCGGGATTCAAATTTATGAAGAGTTTCTTGTTGATAAATATCAAACAGATGCTGAACGTATAAAGTTAAGACCTGTTAAAGATGATCGTGTAGCATTTGAAAAACTTTTTGATGGTGATGTATATGAGTATGTTAGAGAATCTAATTTAACGATAAATTATCAATATTTTTATAATAGAATTCAGAAAAATGAAATTACAATTGATGAATTATATGATGCTATATGTAGACTTGAAATAATTAACATTACTTTAAGTGGAGAAGATAATCCACAACTTATTTTTGAGAGTCTTAACTCAACTGGACTTGCTTTAAGTGAAGGAGATAAGATAAGAAATTTTATTCTTATGGGACTACCTGCAGATTTACAAGATGATTATTATACAAAATATTGGAATAGAATAGAAAAATTTACAAACTACGATGTAACTTCATTTTTAAGAGATTATCTTACTATTAAAAATGGGGAAGTGTGTAGTAGTAAAAAAATTTATACTAATTTTAAACAATATGTTGAAGATTTATCTTTGACTGTTGAGGATTTATTTAAAGATTTATTAGACTATGCAAAGAGATATGGTGTACTTTTAAATGGAGATAATAAAAATGATAGTTTATACAGTTGCATTGATAGATTAAATAGATTGGAGAAGAGTGTTACTAGACCATTTTTTCTTGAAGTATTGCGTTTATATGATGAGGGAGAATTAAGTATTTCTCAAGTAACAGATATATTTTTGATTACTGAGAGTTACTTGTTTAGAAGGATAATTTGTGATATGCAAACCAATGTTTTAAATGGAATGTTTTCAAATCTTCATCGTGAAATTATGAGATATAATGATAGTTCTTGTGAAAATTATCTCGAGAAATTTAAATATGTACTTTTATCTAAAAATGGAAGGGCATCTTTTCCAAGTAACCGAGAATTTAAGAAAAAATTTATGGAAAAACAAGTTTATAATATGACTCCTAAAAATAAAATCTATATTCTAGAGCGTTTTGAAAATTATAAAACAAAAGAATGTAAGGATGTATATGAAAAATATGATAAAGGAATTTATTCAATTGAACATATTATGCCTAGAGAGTTAACACCAGCATGGATAAAAGATTTAGGAGATAATTATAGAGAAATTCATGAAACGTGGTTACATAGAATTGGGAATCTTACATTAACTGCTTATAATTCAAGATATAGTAATAAGACTTTTAAAGAAAAGAAAACTATGGAAAATGGTTTTGAAGATAGTGGTATTCGTATGAATAATTATATTGCAAAAAATGAAAAGTGGACAAGTACAGAAATTGAAGAGCGTAGTAAATATCTTATTAACCAAGCTATTAAAATATGGATGTTACCATCAAGTGGGTTTGAACCTGAGAAGAAGCAAGTAGATGTTTATTCGCTTATTGATGAAGATATTGATTTTAGTGGGAAGAAAATCAAGTGTTTTAGTTTTAGGAATGCAGAGTATGCAGTAACATCATGGATAGAAATGTTTCAAAAAGTATTGCAAATACTTTATATTGAAGATAGGAGTGTTATAACAAAATTTGCAACATCTTCATATTTTGGTATTGCATCTTATTTTAGTTTTAATAAATCTGACTTTATTAATAGTGTTGAGATTTATGATGGGATACATGTAAATTCATGTACAAGTACAGAGAGAAAATTATTTATATTAAGAAATATATTTAAAGCATATGATGTTTATTTTAACGACTTAATTTTCTATACTAATAAAGAAAAATAAATTAATTTGTATATATTTTCAAAAGAGCAGTTCGAAATCATCCTGCTCGGATAAAAAGTTTTATCTAAATCAAAACTAGGAGGTAGTAAAGGGTGTTCGCCTTTACAATGAAATTATGAAAAGATACAGTGTCATTAATGAGAAGAACAAGAGGGAGATAGTTCTTCTTCGAGGGTCTGGATGTATTTATAAAAAATGTACATTTTGTGATTATTATTTGGATATGTCTAAGGACTCTTATGAAAATTATTTATTAAACAAATCTGTAATTGATAATATTACTGGAGAACATGGAACTTTAGAAGTTATTAATTCTGGATCGGTGTTTGAACTTGATAAGACAACGATAGATCTTATTAAGAGTGTATGTAAAGAAAAAGGTATTTCAATTATTCATTTTGAAAGTCATTACCTTTATAAGAAACGAATTCCTGAACTTAAGGAAGAGTTTTCTGATTTTGATATAAAAATGAAACTTGGACTTGAAACATTTGACTATGATCTTAGGGAAGGTATTTTTAATAAAGGGATACATGATAAGGATCCTGAGATTATATCAGAGTATTTTGATGAAGCAAATTTTCTTTTTGGAATAAGTGGACAAACTATAGAAAGTATAGAAACTGATATAAAATTAGGACTTAAGAACTTTGATAGAATTTGTGTAAATATAATGTGTGAGAATAGTACGGAAATGATTCCAGATAAAAATGTTATAAATGAATTCATGAGGAGTATATACCCAAAATATAAAGATGATTATAGAGTAGACATTTTAATTAATAATACTGATTTTGGGGTAGGTGCTTAGAATGAATGAGATACTTCTTATTTTATCATTATTTTTTATATATGGAATGATACTTATTACTTATAGGTATTATGGGAAAAGTGGACTTTATGCGATGATTGGAGTTGTGACTATTCTTGCAAATATTGAAGTTGTACTTCTTGTAGATGCTTTCGGGATGGAACAAACTCTTGGTAATATACTGTTTGCGTCAACATTTTTAATAACAGATATTTTATCCGAATGTGAAGGTAAAAGTAGTGCTAACAAGGCTGTATTTATTAGTATACTTATGATGATATTTTTCTTAGTTCTATCTCAAAGCTGGATACGATATATTCCGAGTATTAATGATGTTAAGATGGATTCTATTAGGAATATTTTTACAAATATTCCTAGAATGATTTTTTCATCATTAGGTGTTTATGCTATAAGTCAGTTTTTAGATGTTTGGCTCTATCATAAATGGTGGAATTTTACTTCAAAGAAATTTGGAAGTAAAGATAAGCTATTATGGATTAGGAATAATGGGTCAACGCTTATAAGTCAAATTTTTAATACAGTACTTTTTACATTGTTTGCTTTTGTTGGTGAATATGATGTAAATACACTTATTTCTATGATTGTATCAAGTTATATAATTTTTGTGGTTACTTCAATAATGGATACACCATTTGTCTATATTGCAAAGAATATTAAAAAAGGAAAGAGTGCTCAAGTTTAGAGTGCTCTTTCCTTTTATATTTTTATTAAATTATTTTTGATATTTGATCTGACAAAATTGCAAACCAAAATAGCTATTATACCAGATATTAATAAAATGGATCCATTATTTAATCGTCCTTGAAGTAAGTAGCCAAAAGATATCTGTCCAATTGGAATTGATCCAGTTGCAATTGCAGTAGATAATGCACTTACACTACCTAATATATTTTGGGGTACAGAAGTTTGTATATATGTAAGAGTTACAATATTTCCTATGCCGAGGCAAAACATAATAATAAATCCTCCCAATGTTATTCCAAGTACACCTATGTTTATATTATTTGTTATTATTAATAGTGTGCCTACAAGTAACATTGATAATGGCATTAAATAATTCAGTTTATAGTGGGTACTAAATTTAAATAAATTAGGTTTTAAATTTATTAAAATCCCACTTGTGAGTAAACCACTAGCTATTATACTTTCTATTATTCCATACATTTGAGATGGTAAGTTAAAATCTAAGTTTATTATTGTTGGTAGTAGTACAGAGTTTATTGGTACTATTGAAATGTTATATAATCCGTATGATAAAATTATACCCAATACTGTTTTATAATTTTTGGATAGTATTTTAAATGTTTTTGTAATATGAGCAAATGAGATAAATAGGTTTAAAGATTTATGTATTGTGTTTTGTTGTTTTGGAAGTATTATAAAGCATTCTAATATGGCAGATATAATAAAGCTTAATCCATTTAATATGAGTATAATGTTAATACCTAAAAATCCATAGAGTATACCTCCAAGTATTGGACCTAGAATATTTGATAATGATCCTACTTGACTTATATAACTATTTGCTCTTTGAAGATAATTATTTTTAACAGTTTGAGGTATAGATGCTGTTACGACGGGGCCATAGCATGCAGATATAGCAGATAATAAAATCATAACAAGACCTATGAGGAATATAGATTCCATTTTAAATATAAAAAATATAAAGCAAATTACCATAAGAATTCCTGATATGATATCGAGAAATATCATCATATATTTTTTATTATAATTGTCTGCTATATTACCTGCAATTGGTGCTAGAATTATGTATGGAATGATTGATAATGCTAGAATATTAGCATATATAGCAGGATTACCAGTTATGTCTAATATATAAAGAGATAATGCAAATCTTTGTATTGTGTTTCCAAATAAACTTATAATTTGACCTAATAGAATTAATTTAAAATTTTTATTAGTTTTCATTAATTATTGAGTAATCCATGCAAATTGGATATCCTTTCTCTTCATTTTTTACTAGGGTAGCATCTATCTCATAAAGTAATTTTAAATTTTCTTTAGTTATCACGTTTGAAGGATCACCTTGAAAAAGTACATTTCCATTTTTCATTCCAATAATATTATCAGCAAATTTTGTTGCGTGGTTTAATTCATGAATTACCATTATTATGGTTGTTTTATTATTTCTATTTAGTTTTTGAAGTAACTCTAATACTTCAAGTTGATGTGCCATATCTAAGTATGTTGTTGGTTCATCTAATATTATTGTATTCGTTTTTTGGGCAAGTGCTAATGATATCCAAACACGTTGACGTTGTCCGCCTGATAAGTTTGATACAATCCTATCTTTTATATCTAGTATACCTGTTTTTTCCATTGCCCAGTTAATTATCTCGTAATCTTCCTTGTTTAAACCAGAAAGTGATTTTTTATGAGGAAATCGACCATATGAAATTAAATTTTTAACGTCTATGCCTTCAGGAACAATTGGAGTTTGAGGTAATATCGATATTTTATTAGCAATTTCCCTTTGAGATAGGGATTTCATGTCTTTATCGTCCAGAAAAATTTTTCCACTTTTTATTGGTATAATTCTCATAATTGATTTTAAGAGTGTGGATTTACCACATCCGTTTGGACCAATTAATATGGTTACTTTATTTTCAGGTATTTCAAGATTTAGAGAAGGAATTATAATTTTTTCATCATAATTAACTTGAAGATTTTGAGTTCTTATTCTCATTATTTAAACCTCCTATCTCTTATAATTAAGAATATAAAATATGGTACAGCTAAGATTGATACAATTATTCCAACAGGAATTTCAATTGGAGAAAATAAGTTTTTTGCTATAGCATCAGATAATACCAAAATTATAGAACCTATGATTCCAGATAACACAATTATTTTGCAGTGAGAGTACCCAATTATACTTTTTGATATTTGAGGTGATATAAATCCTAAGAAAGCAATATTTCCAGCAACTGATGTGGCAATAGCAGCTAGGAATGATGCTATAAATATAAATAATACTGACTCTTTCTGTACATTTACACCAATTCCATAAGACAATTCATCACCAAGAGTGAGTATATCTAGTGTTTTACTTTTAATTAGGGTAACAATTATTAAAATTAATATGAATGGAAGAGTTAGTAGTATATAATTCCAGTTGCTACCCCAAAGGCTTCCACTAGTCCATGTTAAAACTTGATTATAATCGCCTTTAGAAACGCTAAGTTGATAAAATGAAATTATAGCAGAAAATCCTGTATTTATAGCAATACCAGTTAAAATAAATTTTATTGGCTTAAATCTTTTTTTGTATGCAAATAAATAAATCAAAATTATTGAAAACATTGCACCTATTATTGCAACGATTGGTATGAGTAAGACAGTTGATATTGGAAGTTTGGCATAATATGTACTTGTGTTAGATGAAATTAATAGAATAACAAATAATGCTGCCCCAGAATTTATTCCGATTATGCCTGGTTCTGATAAAGGATTTTTTGTTATTGTTTGGAATATCACTCCGGATATGCTTAAAGCAAAAGCTACAATAATAGCTAATATAACTCTTGGTAATCTTAACTCAAATATAGCAAAATTTTGAGGATTTGTTCCATTACCTAAAAATGTTTTAAATATATCGGCTATACTCATTTTGTAACTACCGAGATTTAAATAGAGGAGAACAGACAAGACAAGTATTATTGATGATATTAAAAAAACTAATGAAGCTTTTTTCATTTATATATTCTCCTTTCTAATTAATAATAGAAATATAGGAATTCCAATAAATGATGTAAATATTCCTATAGGAAGTTCATATGGAGATAGAATTGTTCTAGCAATTATATCACTGAAGATAAGTAGAGCACTTCCAAATAAGAAAGATAGAGGCAATACATCTTTATAATTAGTTCCGACTAATTTCTTTATTATATGTGGTACAAGAAGTCCAATAAAGCTAATATTACCAGATGTTGCGACACAAATAGAGCAAAGAGGGATTATTATGGAAATAATTTTTAAACGCACTTTAGATGGAGATACTCCAAGACCTATTGCATTTTCATCTCCGAGATTTAAAATATTAAGATCATTAATCATCAAGATAGATAGAAAACAGAATATAGAACCTATGATTATCAATGAAATAACTTGTAACCATCCATTCTGATTTAAACTTCCAGAAATCCAAAATGCTAATTCTTGAGATTTATTTTTAATTAGAGCAATCATCGATGCAATAGATATGAAAAGTGTACTCATCGCAGTGCTTGCAAGGAGTAGTTTAGATATGTTATGGTTTAATGAAGAATTTTTCATAATTATCAAAACTATTATACCACTAAATGCAGAACCTATAAGAGCCATAAAAAAATTTCCATAGATTCCAAGACCTATAGGAAAAATTGTAGATAGCGCTATAGCTAAAGTAGCTCCTTGGGTTATACCGATTATAGATGGATCAGCTAAAGGATTACGCATAACTCCTTGAATCATTGCTCCACATATAGAAAGAATGCCTCCATTTAATAGAGCAGAAATAACTCGAGGGAGTCTCACATCTCTTATAAGCTGTGCTTCCACAGACCCATCATAAAAAAATATGGAATTAAACACATTTTTTAGAGGAATATCTTTAGCCCCAATGTTAATTGAGGCTAAGATCCCTATAAGAAGTAAAATAAATCCAGTAATTGAGATTAATCTTTTACTTATCTTCATAACTAATTCCCCATTAAATCAACAAATTGATTTACAAATATATCTCTTCCAATGGAACTATAGACCATATTGAAGTATGGACTTGATGGTAATTCGATAACATTATTATTTTTAACTGCATTTAAGTTATTATAAATAGGACTTTGTTTCAAAGCATTTATATCTTCATCAGTTCCTATTAGAATCATATAATCTGAATCTATTTCTAATAATCCTTCGTAATTTACGACAGGAAGACTTATGGTATCCTGTACAGGGAGTTTAGCAGGTTTGTTTAGCCCCATATCTTCGTACAATATTCCACCAACCCCAGCAGAGTCAAATACAAATATTTGTCCACCACTTGCAAGTATTGAAAGATAGGTTGTTTCATTACCATATTTTTCTTTAATTTCATTTCCTTTTTGTTTAGCATTTGATTCATAATTTTCAAGCCATTTGTTTGCAGCATCTTCTTTATTTAATATAGAGGCAACTTTAAGTATATCTTTTTTCCAATCTATTTGTTCAAGTTCTATCATTATTGTTGGTGCTATGCTTTTTAATTGTTCGTACATTTTCTCTTGTGTTTTTGAAATTATAATTAAATCAGGATTAAGATTTAATACACCTTCAATATCTACAGTATCTTGCATACTGTAACCTAAAATTTTAGCATCTTTTAAAGTTTCTTCTAGATAAGAAGGGAATTTAGTGTAGTCGTAAGCATCAGAGTTTGCTGTACCTACAACAGAATATCCAAGAATGCTAAGTATATCGCTATTACCACTTAGGTCTACGATACGCTTAGGATTTTTAGGTATTTGAACATCCCCAATTGAGTCTTTAACAGTTATCATTTCGACAGATTTATTATTTGTAGAATTATTATCATTAGAATTATTGTTTGAAGATGTGCATCCAACAATAAGTACAGCAAAAAAACATATAAATGTAGTTTTTAAAATTGACAATAGTTTCATTTATAAATATCTCCTTTATAAAATAAAAAGTAATATTAATTATCATTTAATGATAGACAAGTTTAATTTTAGATATTATAATGGTGATATCATTAATGATAATAAGTATCATTTTACTCATATTTATAAAGTAAGTCAAGTTAGTTAGGTGTGGGGAAATTAAATGAAGAAGAGGTATTTAATCTTAATACTACTTTTAGTTGTTTTATCTTTGATTTCACTATTTTTAGGAGCTAAAAATATAACGATATGGGAAATCTTAAATGGAGATATTGATAGTATTAGGATTTTTTTGGTGAGTAGATTACCGAGACTCATAAGCATCTTGATTGCGGGAGTTGTTATGAGTATATGTGGACTTATAATGCAACAGATTAGTCAAAATAAATTTGTATCGCCAACAACTGGAGCAACTATTGATTCAGCACAGCTTGGAATAATGGTAGCTATGATTATATTTCCTAGTGCAAGTATAATGCAAAAAACAATTATATCTTTTGTGTTTGCATTGATTGGTACATTTATTTTTATAATATTTTTGAGAAATCTCAAGATAAAGAACGTGGTATTTGTACCATTAGTTGGAATTATTTTTGGTAATATTATTGGATCCATAACGACTTTCTTGGGATATAAGTTTGATTTATTGCAGAGTGTTAGTTCGTGGATGCAGGGTAATTTTTCAATGATTCTGAAGGGAAATTATGAGCTTTTATATTTGAGCATTCCTCTTGTTATAATTACTATAGTTTATGCAAATATGTTTACTGTTGCTGGAATGGGAAAAGATTTTGCTACAAATTTGGGACTTAATTATGATAGAGTGGTTAATATTGGAGTTTCTATAGTTGCATTAGCAACTGTTATAGTGGTTGTAACAGTTGGAAGTATACCTTTTATTGGACTTATAGTTCCTAATTTAGTTGCTATGTATAAAGGGGATAATGTAAATAAAAGTATTTTTGATATTGCGCTTGTTGGTTCTGTGTTTATACTTATTTGTGATATAATTGGACGAGTTGTTATTTATCCATATGAATTTCCAATAGGAGTTACTGTAGGAGTAATTGGAAGTATATTGTTTCTTTTTATAGTATTAAGGAGGAATAATTGTGGGAAGTAAACGTGTTAATAAAGATAGGTCTTTTGAAAAAATTACGATGTTTCTTGCGATCCTAATAGTAATAGTTTCTCTATTTTATTTGTTCATGAGTATTAGGAAAGGGAACTTAGAGTACTCACTTTCACAGCGTATACCTAAATTAATTGCAATCGTATTAACGGGATCATTAATATCTTTTTCTACAATATTATTTCAAACTATTACAAATAATCGTCTTTTGACTCCAAATGTAATGGGACTTGATTCGTTTTATGTTTTGATTCAAACTGTGATTGTTTATGTGTTTGGATCAATACACATATTTACTAGTGATAAGAGAATTAATTTTTTGATTTGTATAGTGTTGATGGTTGTTATATCTACATTTCTTTATTCGTCTTTGATGAAAAAGAATAGAGCTAATATTATTTTAATTGTACTAGTTGGTGTTATATTGGGAACTCTCTTCAGTAGTCTTTCAAAATTTATGCAAATAATGATTGATCCCAATGAGTATTTAATGCTTCAAAATAAACTTTTTGCAAGCTTTAACAATATAAATGAAGATATTTTGTTTATATCAGTGATAATAATAGTCATTACATTGATATTTGTGTTAAAGGATTTCAAATATTTAGATGTTATGAGTTTGGGTAGGGATCATGCGATAAGTTTAGGAGTGGATTATGATAGGTTAACTAAAAAATTATTCATTATAGTTTCTATTTTAATATCTATATCTACAGCTTTGGTTGGACCAATTACATTTTTGGGACTACTGGTTGTTAATGCTACTAAGCAAATTGTGAAAAGTTATAAACATTCTAATATAGTTACTATAGGGAGTTTATTATCGGTATTTGTATTGTTATTTGGACAGTTATTGCTTGAGAGGGTTTTGAAAATATCGACTCCTGTGAGTGTAGTTATAAATTTAATTGGGGGTATTTATTTTATGTATTTGCTATTAAGGGAGAGTAAGGTATGTTAAAGATTAAAGATGTTTCTAAGTCTTATGGTAGTAATCGTGTAGTTAACAATATATCTCTTGATATAAAAAAGGGGAAGCTTACCTCTTTTGTTGGACCTAATGGTGCGGGTAAAAGTACTCTTTTATCAATAATAGTTGGATTACTTGAAAAAGAGAGCGGAGAAATTTATTTAGATGGCAGGGATATTAGTAGCTATAAAAAAGATGAGTTATCTAAAAAGATATCTATTCTTAGACAATCAAATAATTTAAATATTAGATTGACCATACGTGATTTAGTTAGTTTTGGAAGGTTTCCATATTCTAAAGGTAGATTAACTAATGAAGATAAAATATTTGTTGATGAAGCTCTTGAGTATATGAAACTTTGTGATATACAAGATAAATTTTTAGATGAAATAAGTGGAGGACAAAAGCAAAGGGCTTTTATTGCTATGGTTATTGCTCAAGGGACAGAATATATTTTTCTTGATGAGCCTTTGAATAATTTGGATATGAGCAATTCAGTTCAAATGATGAAAGTTTTAAGAAGACTTTGTGATGATTTAGGAAAAACAATAGTGATTGTTATGCATGATATAAATTTTGCTTCTTGTTATTCAGATTATGTTGTTGCTTTTAAAGATGGAGTCATATACAAGCAGGGAAAAACAAGTGATATAATAGATGAGAATGTTTTAGAAGAGATCTATCAAATTAAATTTGATGTCCAAAACATAAATGGAAATAAGATCAGTATTTACTATTAATAAGAAAGGGAAAATTAAGATTATGAAGTTTATTAAAAAATTATCTATAACATGTTCAATGTTGCTTATTGGATTTTTAGTTTCTTGTGTAGGTGAAAATACTACAAATAAAACCGATAATCAAAATGCATATCAAGGAGTTAATATTGAAACTATTATGGTTAAACATACAAAAGGTGAAACAGAGGTAAATAAAAATCCTCAAAGAGTTGTTACATTTGATTATGGATCATTAGATATTTTAGAAAATTTGGGAATTGATGTGCTTGGACTTCCAAAAGAAACTTTACCAAAGATGTTTGAAAAATATAAAGATAGTAAATATGAAAATTTAGGTGGATTAAAAGAACCAGATTTTGAAGCAATCAATGCACTTAATCCAGAACTTATAATAATAAGCGGTAGACAATCTGATATGTATGATAAATTTTCTCAAATAGCTCCAACTATACTTTTGAGTATAGATGGTTCAAAATATATGGAAGACTTAACTAATAATGCAAATGTTTTGGGAAGTATATTTGGCAAAGAGGATATTGTTGCAACAAAATTAAACGAAATTCAATCTAAGATAAGTGAATTAAATACTTTAGTAACTTCAAAGAACTTAAATGCATTAACATTATTAGTTAATGAAGGAAATTTAAGTGCTTATGGTGATAAGTCAAGATTCGGTATTTTATATAATAGTTTTGGTTTCAAGAATGTTGATGAGACTCTTCAGGATTCAACACATGGACAGCAAGTATCTTTTGAATATGTAGTAGATAAGAATCCAAACGTATTGTTTGTTATAGATAGAGGAGTGGCTACTTCTGGGGAAGGAGCTGCTGAGACAGTTTTAGATAATGATCTTATAAAATCAACAGATTCATATAAAAATGAAAATATTGTGTATTTAGATGCTCAAGTTTGGTATTTGGTTTCTGGTGGATTTAATTCAACAAATAGTATGATAGCTGAAATTGAAAATTTTATGAGTAAATTCTAGTGAATGATATAAAAATATTTGTAACTAATTGTATAATTAGAATGAAATAAAAAAACTGCGTCATTATGATGTAGTTTTTTTATTTGATAATTAAATTGATATTTTAAGAAAGGATTTAGATATGTTAAAGAGTTTTATAAGTTACTATGCTCCATATAAAAAATTGTTTTTTATGGATATGTTGGCAGCGTTTATGGTGGCTATAATAGATCTTGTTTATCCAATGATAACACGCAATATAATAAATGATGCTGTTCCAAATAGAAATATAAGAATGATATTTGTGTTTTGTATAATTTTACTTGTTATTTTTATTATTAAGGCTGGACTCAATTATTTTATTCAGTATTATGGACATGTTGTAGGAGTTAGAATGCAAGGTGATATGAGAAGAAAGGTATTTAAACATCTTCAAAAATTGCCTAATGAATATTTTAGCAATAATAAAACTGGTGCTATTATGTCTAGAATTGTAAATGATCTTATGGAAATATCTGAGCTTGCACATCATGGTCCAGAAGATGTGTTTGTTTCTCTTGTAATGTTTGTTGGTTCATTTACTTTGCTTTGTAGAATAAATGTACTTCTTGCTATTATTATATTTGCCTTTGTTCCCGTGATAGTTGTATTTTCAATAATTAAGCGTAGAAAAATGAGTAGTGCGTTTAGGGAAACTAGAATTAAGACAGGAGATGTAAATGCTGTTATTGAAAATTCTATTTCAGGAATCAGAGTTACGAGGTCATTTGTAAATGAGAAGAGTGAACTTAATAAGTTTGATAATTCAAATGATATGTTTAGAGAAGCAAGAGAATATGCGTATAAGAAAATGGGAGAGTTTTTTTCAGGAACTTTTTTCTTAGTTGATATGCTTGAACTTATTGCACTTATAGCATCTGCTGTCTTTACATTTAATGGATATATTACTATAGGTGATTTTGTTGCTTATGTACTATATGTTAAGATGTTTATTCAACCAATAAGGAAACTTATAAATTTCTCCGATCAATTTCAAAATGGTATGAGTGGTTTTCAAAGATTTGAGGAGCTTTTGAAAGTTGAAACAGAGAAAGAGTCAAAAGATGCGAAGGAACTTAAAAATGTTAATGGAGAAATTATTATAGATAATGTGACATTTAGATATGAAAGCAACAATGAGGAAGTGTTTAATGGATTTAATCTTAAGATAGATGCGGGCAAAACTGTTGCTCTTGTTGGCCCATCAGGGGGAGGGAAGACAACTATATGTAGTTTGATCCCAAGGTTTTATGATGTGTGTGATGGAAGTATAAAGATTGATGGGATTGATATAAGAGAGGTTACTTTGGATTCTTTGAGAAGAAATATTGGGATTGTTTCTCAAGAAGTTTTTTTGTTTACGGGGAGTATAAGGGATAATATAATCATAGGTAAACCTGATGCGACTGATGAGGAAGTTATGGATGCATGTATTAAGGCAAGAATTCATGATTTTATAATGAGTCTTAAGGATGGATATGATACTTTTGTTGGGGAAAGAGGTCTTAAGCTTTCAGGTGGACAGAAGCAAAGGATATCTATTGCGAGAGTTTTTTTGAAGGATCCCAAAATTATGATATTGGATGAAGCAACATCAGCTCTTGATAATATAACAGAACGTGAGATTCAAGAATCTTTAGAAGAGTTATCAAGAGGTAGAACAAATATAATTGTTGCTCATAGACTTTCAACAATTCAAAATGCTGATGAGATATTATTAATAGGTAAGAGTGGAATTGTTGAGAGAGGAACTCATAATGAATTAATAGATAAGGGTGGAGTTTATAAAAGTTTGTATAGTACAGTTTAAAAGGTTTAAGTATTAGGTGGATCTTGTTAGATCCACCTTTTTATTTACATATTTATTATTTAAGTGAGAGAAAATAATTTTAAAGATTTTGTGCTGTAGGGGGACTTTTGATGATAGTTAAACCAGATTTTGAATTCCTAACTTTTGAGAAGGAGGATATGGTTTTTAAATTTTTAAAAAGTGGAGATATTTTTGAAATTTTACATAAAGACATTATGATTAATATGTTTAACGGGACGTTTAGAGATGGGTCACTCAACAATATTTATTTGAGAATATATGAGCATGATGGAGTTAAAGTTGTTCCACTTATAGGAGGAAAGTCGAATGGAGAAATTTATTTTGATTCAAATTCTATGATGTTTGAAGGCGATGCTTTTGGAATTTCATATCGTGTGAGGTTTACTCTTTCGAATCATCTTATTTGGTTTTATGAAGTTTATTTAAATGGGAAAAATTTTGAGGTTGATCTTTTGTATTGCCAAGATATTTCAATTTCAAATAAGAATGCTTGTTTAAATAATGAACTTTATACGAGTCAATATATAGACCATAAAGCTATAAAATCTTCAAATGGATTTGTTGTTTGTTCAAGACAGAATCAAGATCAAGGAGGGAAATTCCCATATGTTGAGCACGGATGTATAAATGGGAATATTATTTCTTATTCAACTGATCAAACACAATTTTTTTCATTAGAGTATAAAAAAAGTGGTGTACCATATCTTATTGACAAAGATCTTCCTAAGGAAAACTATCAATTTGAGCTCGCATATATTGTTCTTCAAACTGAGAAAATGAGAGTGGATGATAATAAAAATATTTGCTTTTATGGACTTTTCAGAGAAGATTATAAAACTTCAATTGAAACTCTTAAATATGAAGAGGATGTTGTTATTGAGTATTTAAAAGTTTTAAGGCTTAGAAACAATTTCGAAAAACTTAAAAGAGTTCAGATGAAGGAAGAATTTGGAGCAGAAATTTCTTCTAAAAAGTTTACACATAATGAAATATGTTCTATATATAACGAGAGGAAGTTTGAAGAGTATAAGGATAATGAATTACTTTCGTTTTTTACAAATTATCATACTCATGTTGTTCTTCAAGATAAGGAAATTTTATGTGAGCGGCCACATGGTAATATTATTATAAATAAAATTGATAATGAGAAGATAAATACAAATATTATAACTTCTACAAATTATATGTTTGGACTTTTTAATTCACAGATTGCTCTTGGGAATACTAGTTTAAATAAAATGATGTCGTGTAATAGAGGTCTTTTAAATGTTATCAAAAATTCAGGTCAAAGGATTTATATAAAAATAAATGATAAATTTAGGATGCTTACACTTTCAGGTATTTATGAGATTGGTACGAACTTCTCTAGATGGTATTATAAATTTAATGATGATGTTATTATAATTGAAAATTATGTTTTGAGGGATCAAACAAAGATTGTTTTAAATGTAAGATCTCAGAAAAAGATCGAGTATGAGTTTATTATTACAAATCAAATTGTTATGGGTGATAGAGAGTATAGTAATGGATTTTATTTAAATAGGGAATTAGATAGAGTTATGATTAAGCCTCTTGAAGGATCTTTTCTAAGTAATACATATAAGAATATAAATTATCAAATTAATTTTTTTAATTGTAAATTTAATTTAGGTGATGATGGAATTTTTTTTAAAGATAATTTAGGAAGAGATAAAAGTATAATAACTTTTAAAATTGAAAAGAGTAAAGAATTTTCTATTTCAATAGATGGATCATTTGAAGAAAATATTTCATTTTCTGATTTAAGTTCTCTTGATCATGAGAGAGAAAAATTTAATGAATTTTATTTAGAATTATTAAATGGGTTTAAACTTGAAGGAAAAAGTTCCAAATATGATGTTGATAAGCTCAATGAAATAATATATTTCTATACTCATGATGCATTAATACATTTTTCTTCTCCTCATGGTTTAGAGCAATCTTCAGGTGCTGCTTGGGGTACTCGAGATGTTTGTCAGGGACCTATTGAATTTTTCACTTGTACTAATAATTATAAAATAATTAAAGAGGTACTTCTTGAATTATTTTCCCATCAATTTATAGAAAATGGCGAATTCCCTCAGTGGTTTATGTTTGATAAATATAATATGCAACAAGATGATTCACATGGTGATATCATATTTTGGCCACTTAAGGCTCTTAGTGAATATGTTTTGAATACTGGCGATGATTCTATTTTTAGTGAGGAAATTGTATATAGAAGTTTTCCATCATGTGATATAACTCATAAAGAGAGTATATTGAATCATGTTAAGAGAGCAGTGCGTTCAATTGAAGGTAGATTTATAAAAGATAGTTATTTGATAAGTTATGCTGGTGGAGACTGGGATGATACACTCCAACCAATTAATGAAAATTTTAAAGAGAGATTAGTTTCAACCTGGACTATGGCACTTTCTTATGAAACCTTAAAGGATTTATATAATGTTATACCTGACAATGATTTTAAAGAAAATATACGTAAGATGTATATAGGAATTAGAGAATGTTTTTTGAAATACGCAATAAAAGATGATGTAGTAAGTGGATTTTTATATTTCAATGAAGATGATGAAATAGAATATCTTCTTCATCCTTTTGATAAAATAACGGGGATAAATTATAGACTTCTCCCACTTACGAGGAGTATAATTTCAGAAATAATTGATTTAGAGCAAGCAATGATCAATGAAAAAATAATAGATGATCATTTGACTTTTAATGATGGAGTACGGCTTATGAATAATACTCCTAGATATAACGGGGGAATTCCTGAGATATTTAAGCGTGCAGAGCAAGCATCAAATGTTGGAAGGGAGATATCCCTTCAATATGTTCATGCACATATTAGATTTATTGAGAGTATGTGCAAGCTTGGACGTGAAGAGAAAGTTTGGGAGTCCTTATACAAAATAATTCCAATAAAACTTAATGATTATGTAGAAAATGCAAATTTTAGGCAAAGTAATGTATATTTTTCAAGTTCTGATGGTGCATTTAATAATCGTTATGATTTTCAAGATAGATTTAATGAATTAAAGCATGGAAATGTGGAAGTTAAAGGGGGATGGAGAATATATTCAAGTGGACCAGGGATATATATAAATCAACTCATTTCAAATATTATAGGAATACGGGAAGTTAAAGATAGAATTATTTTTGATCCTATAATATCAAGAACATTTGAAGAATTAAAGTGTAGTTATAAAATTTTAGGAAATGGTAGTGAGATTTTATATAGAAGAGATAAGGAGTTAAATATAAAATTGAATGGAGAAGATATAGATTTTGTACGTGAAAAGAATATTTATGGAAGAGAATTTATATCTATTCAAAAACAAATTTTAAATGAGAGACTTAGACATGATAAAAATATAATTGAAGTGTTTATACTGTAAGCCTTATAGAAATTTTCTATAAGGTTTTATTATTTTTTATGAAGTATTGAATAAGAATTACGAAAATTATATTAATGAGAGTTATGAAATGAGGGATTGATAATTGAGTATTGATCGTATTTTGGAACTCGAGAATAGAGGATGCTTTGACTTTTTTTGGAATGAAGTAAGTAAAACTGGTGATGGATATGGACTTGTTAAAGATTCCACAGCCAAATTTGATAGTCACAAAAATGTTTCTTCAATATCTTCAACGGGGTTTGGGCTATGTGCAATAGTTATAGGTGCATTTAGAGGATATATTGATTACAAGTCTGCATATGAAAGAAGTCTGAATACGCTTAAGAGTGTTTATTTTAATGCATCTAATACAAAAGGATTTTTTAATCATTTCTTGAATATGGAAACGGGTAAGACAGCTTGGAATTCTGAAGTTTCTATTATAGATACAGCATTATTTGTTATGGGAGCATTGGTATCTTCTGAATATTTTGGTCTTGAAGTTAGTGAGTATTTTGAAAAAATTTACAGTAGGATTGACTGGGGGTTTTTTAGAAATAAAGGGAGCAATAGATTTTATATGGGTTATGATGACAGAACAAATACTCATTTTGGTGAATGGGATAGCTATGCTGAGCAACTTATTATGTATTTTTTAGGGGTATCCTCTCCCTTTTATAGTATAAATAAGGAAATGTTTTATGATTTTGATAGACACAAGGTGCATGTCAGTGGTGATGAATTTATGTTTTCACCATTTGGTTCATTATTTACCCATCAATTTTCTCATGGATTTATTGATTTTAGAGGTAAAAAGGATAGGGAGGGAATGGATTTCTTTTTGAATTCTAAGATAGCAACTATTTTAAATAGAAAGCATTGTATTGATAATTCTGAAAAATTTAAATCTTATGGGGAAAATTCTTGGGGAATAACTCCATGTGAAACTCCAAGAGGATATGTAGGAACGCTTGGAACGAAACCATGTCTTAATCTTTCAACGAACGATGGAACAATAGCTATATATGGAGCGATTTCATCTTTGGTATTTACTCCAGACGAGAGCATTGGGGCTATAGAATATATGTATAATAATTTGAAGGATGGTGTGTGGGGTAAATATGGGTTTAAAGATTCTTATAATTTAGATGAGAATTGGTATTGTGATTATGAAATAGGTATCGATAAGGGAATAACTATGATCATGATTGAGAATTATAGGACAGGCCTTATATGGGATCTTGTAAATAGAAATAAATATATAAAGAGAGCATTTGAGATACTTGAGTTCTCGAATTATTAAAAAATTTTAATTAATAATTTATGTAAGATTAATTTATATTTAAGTTTATCTTATTGTTACTAGATTATAATCTAAATGTAATGTTAGTTAGAATAAGAATCGTATTATTATGGTATGGTTTTTTATTTATTTTGGAGGGTGGTTTAAAGTGAAGAAAAATAGAATGAAAATAGTAGCAAGTATCTTTTCTGCAGCTTTATTAGTAGCAGCAGGTTCTGTGATTAGTCAAAGGAGTGATGTAACTGAGGTGAATGCAGTTACTGAAGCATCAGTTGCTAGCATACCAGTTACAAATCAGGTTAATGTTGTTAATACATCTACAACAGCTAGATTAAGTTTTGATCAATTAAAACAAAAGGCATTAAGCATAATTCCAGGAACTGTAGTTAAGTATGAATATGATTATGAAGATGGTGTACAAATAGTAGAATTTGAAATTAGAGATAATAATGGAAGAAAAAGAGATTTAGATCTAGTAACTTCAAATGGAAGAGTTTGGGATATAGATTATGATATTGATGCAAATGGGAATAGATTTATAAATCAAAGTCTTTTTACTGTAAATAAAACATTTGAACAGTGTCAACAAGTTGCTGCTGCACAAATACAAGGAGGACAAGTTATAGCTCATAAGCAAGATGCTGATAAAGGAAAATTTATTTATGAGTTTATAGTTAAGGGATCTAATGGACTTTTTTATGAAGTAGATGTTGAGACTGAAAATGGAACAGTTACAAAAGTAGAATTAGAAGATGATTTTGATTTTTATAAATATACTCAAGTATCATCTACTCAACAAACTACAGTACAGCAACCAGTTCAAACTCCACAAGTTCAACAAGTAGCATCAACTAACAATGGATTAGAAACAGCAAAAAATGTAGTTTTAAAGAAATTTCCTGGAGCAACTTTCTTGAAAATTAAGCAAGACTGGGATGACGGAGTTATGGAATATGAATTTACAATTAAGACAAAAGATGGAATTGTTTATGATGTAGAAGTTGTTAATAATTGGATAAAAGATATAGACTAGGAGGGAAAATACGTTAACGGAATTTTCTACGAAGATTAATTAGACAGAGAGATTATGAAGGGGTTAGTTTTATGCTAGCCTCTTTTTTTATAAAAGAAAGCGTTTATGTGTGTTATAATATAGTGGAGTAAAAGTTTAGGAGAGTGCAGTAAATGGTTAGGATTCTTGTTATAGAGGATGAAAAGAATATAGCTTCTTTTTTAAAAATGGAATTGGAATATGAAGGGTATGAAGTTGAAAATTCTTATGATGGTAAGGAAGGATTAGAGAAGGCATTAAGTGCTGAATTTAATTTGATAATTTTGGATCTTATGATACCATATTTAAATGGACTAGAGGTTTGTAGAAGAATTCGAAAGAGCAAGAAAACTCCTATAATAATGTTAACTGCAAGAGATAGCGTTATGGATAAGGTTTCTGGATTTCAAATGGGAGCCGATGATTATTTAGTAAAACCATTTGCCATAGAGGAACTTCTTGCAAGGATTGAAGCACTTTTAAGACGTGTACAGAATTCTACAGAAGTATTAAATATTATTGAGTTCAAAGATATTGTAATTAATATAGAATCTCGAACTGTTGAATGTGCAGGAGAAGAAGTAAATTTAACTACAAAAGAGTATGAGTTACTTGTGTATCTTATAAAAAATAAAAATAAAGTTCTATCGAGGGACTTCTTAATAGAGAATATTTGGGGATATGATTATGATGGAGAAAATAATGTTGTTGATGTATATATAAGACATTTAAGGTCAAAATTAAATAACAATGATTATATTCAAACTGTTCGTGGTGTTGGGTATGTGGTAAGGTGATATGAAAAAAATTTTGGGTAGATTATCAACTTTTTGGCAAATGTCTATAATGATATTTTCCGTTATGATAGTTATTGTATCTATTAGTTATATATTTCAGTTTTTTATAATTAGGATATGGATAATTGATTATGAGAAAGATAGTATTAAAAATACATTTAAACAAATAGAATCGTTTTTTGATTATCATAGTGTTGAAAAGGCAACACATCTTAAATTTTTTGAGTTTGAGGATGTTGATTTTTGGATATATGATGCAGAGAAGAATATTTATTTGGCAACAGATGATGTTCCGAACAAAATTTCATATAGCAATTTTCCATCAAAAAAGATTATTTATTTGAATCGAGTAGATGGGGAAGATAAGATAGTATTAAATAGTCCTATCTATTTAAATGGCAAAACATTTTATGTTTATATAGAGAAAGAAATTGAAATATTCGAAGATTTTATAGATAGTTTAGTACCTATAGTTATACTATCTATTATTATAATAGTGATAATAAGTTTGATTGCTGGTATGTTTATATCGAGGAAATTTGTAAATAGACTCAAATTTTTAAAAGTTACAATGGAGAATGTTAAAGAGAAGGGAATATCTAATCGTGTTGAGATATTAAATCGAAATGATGAGTTTTATAAGATAGGTATTGTATTTAATTCAATGATGGATGAACTTGAAAAATTGTTTAATCAACAGAAACAATTTGTTCAAGATGCGTCTCATGAACTTAGAACTCCTTTAACGATATTAAAAGGACATCTTCAGATGTTAAATAGATGGGGTAAAAATGATCCAGAAACTTTAGATAAATCACTTAAGATTGCTTCCGAAGAATTAGAGAGATTAATAAAACTTGTAAATGATCTTCTTAATTTAAATAAAATGGAAACATATTCTTCATTTAAGGTTGATGAATACATTGATGTTAATCAGATAATAGAAGAAGTTATATATGGATTTGATATTTTATCTGAAGATATAGAGTTTAATTTTGATAAGTCAAATAATATTTATTTAAAAATATTGAGGGAGCATTTGAAACAATTGCTGATAATTTTTGTGGATAATGCGATAAAGTATTGTGATAAAGAGAAAAAGTTTATTAATATAAGATCGTATGAAGATCAGGATAATGTTTATATATCTATAAGAGACAACGGTATTGGAATAAAGAAAGAGCATATACTTAAAGTTACTGATAAGTTTTATAGAGTTGATGAATCTAGAAAATATAACAATAGTTTTGGAATTGGATTATCTATAGCGACTCAATTAGTTAGACTTTATAAAGGTAAGTTAAAAATAATAAGCGAGTTTGGCCTTTTTACAGAGGTTATAGTTTCGTTTAAGAAATAAAATGGTCTATGTTTTATAGACCATTATTTTTTTGTTATAAATTGATGATATAATAAAATTAAATTTTATCTCGGGGGTATATTATGGATTTGAAATGTGAAATTATTTGCGTTGGTACTGAACTTTTACTTGGTGATATTGTAAATACTAATTCTCATTTTATCACCAAGTCTTTAGCAGAAATTGGAATTGATGTTTATTATCATACAGTTGTAGGAGATAATTTTGAAAGACTTACTCTTGCTATAGAGAACTCTTTTAATAGGGGAATGAATTTGATAATAACATCTGGTGGGCTTGGACCTACAGATGATGATATTACAAAGGAATGTACATCTGAGTATTTTAACCGTAAACTTGTATCCCATGAGGAGAGTTTGAAAAATATTGAAAAATTTGTTAAGTCTTCTAGGGAGAATCTCACAGAAGCAAACTTAAAGCAGAGCTATGTTCCAGAAGAATCGATAGTTATGAAAAATTCAAAAGGCACAGCTCCTGGAATCATAATAGAGAATGAAGATAAAATTATAATTAACCTTCCAGGGCCTCCTAGTGAACTTTATGAGATGTTTAATGATTCGGTTAAACCATATTTGGGAAAAAAGTCAGGATATAAGTATTATTCAGAATTTTTAAGATTGTATGGGGTAAATGAAGGAGATATAAATGGAATTTTAAGTGATTTATTTAATAGAAGTGATCAAACACTTGCTCCTTATGTTAAAGAAGACGATTTAGTTTTGAGAATTACAACTAAGTGTAAAGATGATGATGAAGGAAGAAGGCTTATATCTGAATTAAAAGATGAGATTTATAAAAGAGTTGGGCAATTTATATATGCAGAGGGAGAATCTAATATAGAAGAGCTTCTTTGCTCAGAACTTAAAAAAAGAAATTTTAGGATTTCATTTGGAGAATCCTTAACAGGGGGAATGCTATCTTCAAGATTTGTAAATTTGAGTGGAGCATCTGAGTTTTTTGGAGAATCTTTTGTTACTTATTCTAATGAGTCTAAAATGAAGAATCTTTTTGTAAAATATGAAACTCTTGAGAAATTTGGAGCAGTGAGTAGTAATACTGCAAGAGAGATGGCTCTTGGAGTTTTAAATAATACGGGATGTCATGTTAGTATTTCAACGACAGGAGTTGCAGGGCCAAGCGAAAGTGAAGGAAAAAAGCCAGGACTTGTTTATATAGCTGTTTGTGTTCTCGGAGAAGTGTATGTAAAGGAGCTTAATATTATAGGAGATAGAATGAGAATTCGTGAGAGAACGACTTTTGATGCACTTGTTTTTGCATATGATATCTTGAAAAATATGGAACTTTAAGGAGGAAACTATGAAGATATTACATACTTCAGATTGGCATATTGGGAAAAAGGTCAATGATTTTAATATGCTTGATGACCAAAGATATGTTTTAGATCAAATTTGTAACATTATAAAGAGAGAAAAAATTGATGTTGTAATTATTGCAGGAGATTTGTATGATAAAGCCATTGTGGATACACATGCTATTAAACTTTTAAATGATGTATTGGTTAAAATAGTGAATGAATGTGGAGCTAAAGTGATTTTGATAGCGGGAAATCATGATAGTGCAGATAGAATATCTTTTGTTAAGGAATTTTTAGTTAATTCAGGAATTTATATAGAAGGAAAATTTGAGGGTAAGGTTAGCAAAATATCTTTAAAGGATGTGTTTGGAGATGTTAACTTTTATCCTATTTCATATTTTGATGAGGTTCATATAAAGCACTTATTTAATGATTCTTCAATTAAGACATCTAATGATGCTTTAATTAGGATAATAGAAGGTATGGATGTTGATTACAGCAAGAGGAATATATTTATAGCTCATGGATATTTTTCTAATAAAGATGGAGATAAGATGATTGAAAGTGATTCCGAAAGAAGATTATCGATAGGTGGACAAGATGTTATGGATGCATCTATACTTAAAAATTTTGATTATGTAGCACTTGGACATCTTCATGCAAATCAAAAAGTTATTTTGGATCATATAAGGTATTCAGGTTCTATAGTGAAGTATTCATTTTCAGAGATGAATCATAAAAAGAGTGTAACAATTGTTGACTTGGGAGATAAAGGTGATGTTAGAATAAATCAAGTTGAACTTAGACTTAAACATGACATGAGAGAAATAGAAGGATATATTGATACTATAACGAGTGAAGAATTTTATAAGAATTATAATCTTGATGATTACTTTAGAATAATTCTTCATGATTCTATTGGGGTTAGAGATCCCGCAACTAGAATTAGAAAGATTTATAAAAATTTTATGGAGATTAAATTTAGAGATAGTAGTTTTGGTGATGGGAATGATGAGGAGATAAGTAATTCAGATATTATATTAAAATCTCCTTTTGAATTATTCGAAATGTTTTATAAGAGCATGACAGATAAGGAACTCAATCATGTTCAAAGAGATATTTTGAAAGATGTTATAAAGAAAGTAAATATCTTAGATGAATAACTAGGAGGGAATTTTTATGATTCCAATAAAGTTAACTGTACAAGCATTTGGACCATATAAAGGAAAAGAAACAATAGATTTTAGGAAATTTTTTGATAATAGGTTATTTTTGATTACTGGGAATACAGGTAGTGGGAAAACTATGATATTTGATGCAATATGCTATGCTTTATTCGGAGATGTAAGTGGTCAATATAGAGAGATTGATACACTAAGAAGCCAATTTGCGAGTAGAGAGGATATTACATATGTTAAGTTTGAATTTTCTCATAGAAATAAAGATTATATAATAACGAGATCACCTGAACAATTTAAAATTTCACGAGGAAAAGAGATTTTACAAAGAGCTAAGGCAGAAATTTTAATAGGTAATGAAGTAGTAAGTGGGATTAAGAATGTTAATCAAGAAATCAAAAATATTTTAGGTATTGATCATTCACAATTTAAACAAATTGTTATGATTGCTCAAGGTGAATTTAGAGACCTTGTATCTGCAGATTCGAGGAATAGGGAAAGTATATACAGAAAGATATTTAATACGATGGAGTTTGAAAATATTCAAAATACTTTAAAAGAGAGAGCATCTGAATATGAAAAAAAGTTTGATAATTTTGATCAAAGGATAAGAGGACTTTTGGATTCAATCAATTCTATAAAATTAATATCTTATGAAGATTTAACAATAAATCAGGTATTAGACGTTTTAAGTAAAGAAGTAGAAATTTATGACAATAAATTAAAGGAATTAAAACCTAAGAAAGAATATTACAAAAATGAAATTTTACGTAATAATAATTTTTTTGATAGTTTTAATTCTTTGATAGCTAGAAAAAATGAGTTATCATCATTTGATATTAGTTCATTAAAGGATGAGGGAAATTTTTTAGATAAGGTTAAAAAAACATTTTTAATAAGAGATAAAGAGAAAGTTTTAGAAAATTTTAAAGATACACGAGACGGATATGAAAAAGAGATTGAGAAAATAATTTTTGATCTCAATTTCCATAAAAATAATCTAGATGTTTTAAATAAAGAGTTTGAAGAAACTAAATCTTATGATATTGAGATTGAAAATCTTAAAAGTAAAATAATAGATCTTGAATCTTTAAAGAATACTGTAGAAGAGAAACAAAAACATGAATTTAAAATTAAAGATTTAGAGAAAGAATTGTTAGATCTTGATGATAACAAGGAATCTATAAAAAAAGAATTAGAAATATTTGATCGTAGGTATAATCAAATTTTAAGTTTTAGTATAGAGCATAAGGATATAAAAGAGAAAATTTTATACATAGAAAGTGATTTATTAAATTTAGAAGGAATTAAAGAAGGACTTCTTAAGTATGAGAGTGAACTTAAGATTTATGAAAAATTGAATATTGAATGTGAAAAATGTGAAAGTAAGTATAATAAGATTTTTGACTTATATGGAAATAAGACAAGAGAACTTTCATTAAGCGAAGATATTTATTTTAGAAATCAGGCTGGATTCCTTGCGAATAAACTTGAAGATGGATGTCCTTGTATTGTTTGTGGATCAACGATTCATCCTAATAAAGCAAATCTCGTTGATGTCAGCGTAAATGAAGAATCATTGAAAGAATTAAGGAATGAAATTTTAATGATAAAAAAAGAACTTGAGGAGACAGTAACTCTAAAAATCAACTTAAACAAGGATGTTAAATCTAAAGAAGATAGGATAAGAGAAATATATGAGGACGTTTTAAAGAAGGATAAAACTGATGAGTTTATAAGTTTCAAAGAGTTTGAATTATGTGAGGATACTATATCAAGAGTTAAGTTAAAAGTGCTTTCATTGAGAAATTCACTGAATAATAGTAGAGATATAAATAATAAGTTAGTTGAACTTCAAGAAGAAATTACAAATATAGAAAGTAAAATCAAAGAGGGAAAATTAAATTTTGATCAGATTGAAAAAGATTATATACAAAAGCAGAGTAATATATCAGCACTAAAAATAATTTTAAATGATAAAACATCAAGATTATTGAAGTATAATATTTCATCAATAAATGATTATCTAGATACATTAGAACAAACAAACAACTATTTGAAAAGTTTAATAAACAAGAGGGAAGTCATAAATTCAAATATAACTAAATGTAATAATGAGATATTAAAATTTCAATCTAAATTTGATATAAAGAACAGAGACATAGAAGATTTAAATTTTAGAATTAAGACAAGTTATGAAATATTTATGGAGTCACTTAAAGAAAATGGATTTAAGGATATAGATGAATATAAAAAATTTAAGATATCAGAGAGTGAATTTAATGAGAGAACTAAATTTATAGAAGATAAAAGAGAAGAGTTTAGAAATATTAATTTAAAAATAATACAACTAGAGAAAGACATATCATCTTCACCATATAAAACTAAAGAAGAGTTATCAACACATTTAAAAGATTTGAATGATAAATTAAAAGAAGTTGAGGAATTGGAGATAAAATATTGTCAGAATAAATCTTTACTTGAAAATGTATATGGAAGCATTTTATCAATAAATAAAGATATATCAAATTTTGAAAATTTAAGGATAAATTTAAACGAGTTAAACAAAATTGCAAATGGAATTAATAAATATAAAATTAGTTTTGAGAGATACATACTGGGTATTTATTTCAAAGAGATAATATATACCGCTAATATTAGACTTTTAAAATTAACAAATGGAAGATTTTTATTTAGACATTTAAAAGAGAATACAGATATGAGATCTCAACAGGGTTTAGAGATAAGTGTATTTGATAATAGGACATCTCAAGAGAGGAAAGTTAATGCAATTTCTGGGGGAGAAAGTTTTCAAGCATCACTTGCTTTGGCTTTAGGATTATCAGATGTTATACAAAGATATTCGGGAGGAGTTTCAATAGATACTTTATTTATTGATGAGGGATTTGGATCTTTAGATTCTGATTCACTACAAAATGCTCTTGAGTGTTTAATCGAAGCTAATGATGAGTCAAAACTTATTGGAATAATTTCACACGTTCAGGAACTAAAAGATTTTATAAGATCTAAAATAGAAGTGATAGATTCAAGCAATGGTAGTAGAATAAAAACGGATCTATAGGGGGAATAGGAAAGTTCAAATTAATATGTATAAATTACTTAAAATGTGTAATAATAATAATGAACTCCTTTTAAAAAATATATTAATTAATTTTCTTATCCTCTTAATTTTAAGGGTTTATTTTATTAATTAATAGCACCATTTTTAATGATAAACTTAAGATAGCATTTGTAAAAAATATAATAATTTCTTAGGGAATTATTATATTTTTTTATTTGTATTTGAAGTTTTTTTAAATGATATTTATTGTATATTAAAAATAACAGTTAGGTTATAGTTAATTAAATTTTTAAATATAGAAAAAATGACTATTTACCAAATAATTTGGTAAATAGTCAAAATTATTTAGAGGTATAAACCGTCCTTCCATCTTCAGTGGAAGTAGTTATTTTTAAGGTTCCTTTTAACTTATCACTTTTTAGAATTATTATGTCATCTTTTATTTCAAATTCTTCAGTTAGAGGAATAATATCAAAACCATCTTTACTTAAAATGCTAAGATTATCAACATTTAAGGTATTGGATGAGTCTTGCTCATAATTTGCAGAAAATTCAGCGTAAATATCATTTTTATTATATGAGAAAAATCCACTTAAAGCAATACTACCTACTATGTATTCTGGATCAATTTTTAAATAAGGTATATTTTTATCATCTAATGAGGTAATAATATTTTCAATTTGTATTTTAACCTGATCATTTAATGAATCAAGTTGTTTTTTTAATTCATCTACTAATTTATTATCTATAGTATCTTCAATTTCAGTAACGCCATCTAATAATAATTCTATAGGAGATTTTTTAGTTTCAAAGAAAGTATTTTTGAAGTTAGGGTTATATTTATCTAATAATGTAAGAGAAATAAAACCTAAGCTATAGCTATCTGTTCCTAAAGTTTTTAAAATAGCATCTGGATATACTGTTTTGATAATATCATCTTTAGTAATAGCATCACTTGTAAAATTACTAAGGACGCCAATATATTCTGCATGTCCTTCAATAATATCTGTACTTCTAATATAATTGAATTCATCTTCGTATTCATTTTTCCATTTATTGTACCAGTAAGCTGCCTTTTGTATGTAATTTTGAGAAGTTGCATCATCATTTGATATAATAGCATTTGCCAAGTTTCTATATATCATGGTTTTATAAAGTCTTGGTTCATATTTTAAAGGATATTACTGATTACGGGATCCTTCTTTTACACTTAAATCATTTTGATAGTAAAAATGAACTAATTCGTGAGTTATGAGTCCATAAGTATCATTTATGAATTTATGAGTACCATTCGTATCCTTTAGACTATTTTTATTTACTGATAGCATTATTAATAGCATTATTTTTAGTATAATCTAATCCTGGCCAAATTTCATTCATTTTAGGCCAATTTTTCACTATCTTTTCTTCAAGTCCATTAAGAAATTTATTTAATGTTTCATCGATATTTATAATTGCAGATTCAGATTGTTTGTTTTGTTGTTCAGTGTTATTAGATACGGCGCTATTATTATTTTGGGAATTATTGCTAGCACATCCTGATAATACAAATATTATTAGTAGTGAAAATGAAAGGTATTTTAAAAAATTTTTTAAAAATATTTTCAACATTATCTACTACTAAATTTAAAAATAAATGTTAACAAATTATATTATATAGATGAATACTATTCAATTAGATTATTTATAATTAATAAAATAATAAATTTAGATATTGACAAATAATTATTAGGAATGTTACTGTGACGATAGGGTTTTAATTTTTAATTAAATGGTGTAGCTTTTGTTAGAAATAATATAGGTTTAAATATTTGAATTTTTTAAGCATTTTAATTTTATAATTGTGTTTTGACTATGGTGTAGTTTTTGACTATGCCATTTTTATTTAATAAAATTTGTAAGGAGGAAAGGTTATGGATTTATTTGAAAAAACTCTATTTAAGAAAGAAATATATAATGGGAATTTTTTTACAGTTGAAAAGCTGAGCGTATTACTTCCAGATGGAAATACATCGACAAGAGATATTGTAAGGCATTGTGGGGCTGTAGCAATTATTGCAGTTACGCAAGATGAAAAAATACTATTTGTTGAACAATTTAGAAAACCAGTTGATAAAGTTTTGCTTGAAATTCCTGCAGGGAAACTTGAGCTAAATGAAGATCCTTTAAGATGTGCGATTAGAGAACTTGAAGAAGAAACGGGATATACATCAAGTGATGTTGAGTTTTTAGGGAAGGTTGCTATGACTCCAGGATTTTGTGATGAAGTTATGCATTTCTATTTTGCGAAAAATTTAAATGTTGGAGTGAAGGGTGGAGATGAAGATGAATTTATAAATGTCTGTGAGTTTACACTTGATGAAGTAAATCTTATGATATCAAGAGGTGAAATATTAGATAGTAAAACTATAAGTGGAATAAAATTATTTGAAATTATGAAAAAATAAAAAACAATCAAAAATTTATTTTTTTATTTAGAATATAAAAAATATTTTTCTCATACTTATTTAACAAAGGGGGATGAGAAGATATGGTAAAAAGTAGAACACTGACAGTTGGATTAAAGGAGAATTATAGTAAAAATTTTATTATTTATATGATGGTTTTATTATTTTTACTATGTGGATTTTTGATTGGAGTTTATTTATTTACCTATTTAGATTCCGAACTTGTTTCGTGTATTAGAAATGATTTTATAGAGTATATGAAAGTGGTTAAAGAAGGAGAATTTAGTTTTTTAAATAATCTTAGATTTAGCTCGCTTGTGCTTATTGTGCCTATAGCTATTTTTGTGTTATTTAGTACGAGCATTATGTTTTCACCAATAAGTTTAGTTACTTTGTCTTTAAAAGGATTTACTTTAGGATTTACGACTACGTTTTTATTAACAAATTTTGAGTTTAAAGGTATATTGTTAACGATTTTTACGATAATAGTGCCTAATGTGTTGATTATTTTTCTTTACATATTGTTGTGTGTTAAGAGTATATCGAGGGGAATATCGAGAACTAGATTTAAGGGAAGATTTTCTTCAAATGATAACTCAATTACATTAAGATTTCTGATTTTGTTCATAATATTTAGTGTTTTAATTGCTTTGTTGTTTAAATGTTTATTAACACCATTTATAATAAAATTGATATTTTAAACGAATACGAGGTGAAAATTTGTGATCAAAAGGGTTATTTTAATAATTTTAGATAGTTTAGGCGTTGGGGAGATGCATGATTCTCATGAATACGGAGATAAAGGATGTAATACATTTCGACACATAATAGAAAAGGCGAGTAACATATCTATAGAAAATTTTAAGAAATTAGGTTTGGGTAGGATAGGATCTTTAAATTTGAGCAGCGAAGGTGGACAAATTGCATCTGTCGGTGTATGTAATGAATTATCATGCGGTAAGGATACTATTACAGGACATTTAGAAATAGCAGGTGTTTTAACAACAACTCCTCTTAGGACTTTTCCAAATGGATTTCCTAAAGAAATTATAGATGAATTTGAGAGTAAAATAGGGAGAAAAGTTATAGGTAATTGTGTTGCTTCAGGCACTGAAATTATAGAAAGACTTGGAGAAGAGCATATGAAAACAGGAAGTCCTATTTTGTATACTTCTGCAGATTCTGTTTTTCAAATTGCAGCTCATGAAGAAATTATATCTGTAGATGAACTTTATAAAATGTGTGAAATTGCGAGAGATATGCTCGTTGGAGATAATTTGGTAGGAAGGGTAATAGCTAGACCTTTTATTGGAGAAGTTGGTGCATTTAAGAGAACTGCTAACAGGCATGATTATGCTATAGATCCCCCAGGGAAGACAATGCTTGATTATATGAAAGAGAATGGAAAAGATGTTATAAGCATTGGTAAGATATATGATATATTTAATGGATCTGGTATTACTGATAAATTTAAAACTGTGAATAATCTTGATGGCATCAATAAAACAATTGAGTTAATGAGGAAGGATTTTAATGGTCTGATATTTACGAATTTGGTTGATTTTGATATGATGTATGGTCACAGGAATGATGTTGAGGGATATGCAAATGCTATATCAGAATTTGATTCAAAATTGCCAGAAATAATAGATAATATGAAAGAAGAAGATTTGTTAATATTAACAGCAGATCATGGATGTGATCCAACAACACCTGGGACTGATCATACAAGAGAGCAAATTCCATTAATTGTCTATGGTAAAAATATAAAAGTTTCAAATCTTGGTTTAAGAGAAAGCTTTTCTGATATAGGGAAGACAATTTTAGATGTGTTTGGGATAGGTAATGATCTACATGGTAAGAGTTTTAAATGTGATATTATAAGTGATTGTTAGGTGACAGTATGAAAATTATAGATATTATTGATAAGAAGAAGAAAGGATTAGAGCTATCAAAAGAAGAAATACATTATTTTGTAAATGAATACACAAATGGTAATATTCCAGACTATCAGGCATCTGCACTTCTTATGGCAATGTTCATAAACAAGATGACGCCTAATGAAACTGCTAATTTAACTCTTGCTATGGCATATTCTGGTCAAACTTTAGATTTGAGCGATATAGAAGGAGTGAAAGTTGATAAGCATTCAACTGGTGGAGTTGGAGATAAAGTTTCTTTAGTTGTTGCTCCTATAGTTGCATCTTGTGGTATACCAGTTGCCAAGATGAGTGGAAGGGGACTTGGTTTTACAGGAGGAACAATTGATAAGCTCGAATCTATTGAAGGATTTAAGACTGATATGACAATTGATGAGTTTAAATCTTATGTTAAAAACCATGGAATTGTTATATCTGGGCAAACGGATGAATTAGCTCCAGCAGATAAAAAAATATATGCTCTTCGAGATGTAACATCAACTGTTGATGATATCTCTCTAATTGCAGCCAGTATAATGAGTAAGAAAATAGCATCGGGTGCTGATGCGATAGTTCTCGATATAAAAGTTGGAAGTGGAGCTTTTATGAAAACTATTGAAGATGCTGAAATTCTTGCGAAAACTATGGTTAGTATTGGAAATAGTTTAAATAGGACAACGATTTGTATAATTTCTAGTATGGATGAGCCACTCGGATTTGGAATTGGAAATATTATTGAGGTTAGAGAAGCCATCGAAGTATTAAAGGGAAATGGACCAAAGGATTTAGTAGAGGTTTGTTTAACTATATCTTCTATTATGGTTTATTTGGGTAAGAAGTCGAATTCAATAGAAGAGGCGAGAGAGATTGTTTTAAAAAGTATAAATGATGGAAGTGCCTATAAAAAGTTTAGAGAGTGGATAGAGTGTCAAAAAGGGAAATTATCAGTAATAGATAATATTTCTGAATATAGAAAAGCGAGCAATATTGATATATTTGTTGCGAAAGAGGAAGGATATATAAGTTCAATAAATGCACAGGAAATAGGAAAAGTCGCAATGCTTTTAGGTGCTGGAAGAGAAACTAAGGAAAGTATTATTGATCCATCTGTTGGATTGATTTTTGAGAAAAAGGTTTCTGATTATGTTAGAGCTGGAGATGTAATATGCCAAATTCATCATAATAATTATGGAAATATTGACATGATAATGGAGCATCTTAATAAAAATATTAATATTTCTAAACAAAAACAAACGAAGAGTGAATTAATATATAAAATTATAAAATAATATTTAACATTATAACCATATTAAATATTTTCACAAAAATTGGTGATTATATTTGTATGGTTATTTTTTTATATCAAAGGGAGGATATTCATGAGAATATTTAAATCGGTTTTATTTGGTGTGTTATTTTCCTTTATAGTTGGTTGTTTGCCAGTTCATGCTATAAATGATACAAGTAATGGAACGGATGTAGAAGCACGTTCGGCTATATTAATGGAAGTTGAAACGGGAAAGATTGTATTTGATAAAAATTCAAAAGAAAAGTTTGCCCCAGCTTCAGTTACAAAAGTAATGACAATGCTTTTGACAATGGAGGCTGTTGATAGTGGAAAAATAAAATTGGATGATGTCGTAACAGTTACAGAAAATGCCCAGAGGATGGGTGGAAGCACTATGCTATTAGAAGCAGGTGAGTTGAGAACTGTTGAAGATTTATTGAAAGGTGTTGCAATAGCATCTGGTAATGATGCAGCTGTTGCACTTGCTGAATATCTAGGTGGATCGGTTGAAAATTTTGTTAAGAAGATGAATGATAGGGCAAGAGAGCTTGGAATGAAAGATACAACATTTCAAAACCCTACAGGACTGCCTACAGAGAATCATTTGACAACAGCTTACGATATTTCAATTATGTCTAGAGAGTTATTAAAGCATGAAACTATATTGAAGTATAGTGGTACATATATGGAAACAATTTCTACAAATAGAAAAACTCCAATAGAGCTTGTTAATCATAATAAACTCGTTAGATTTTTTAATGGATGTGATGGGTTAAAAACTGGATTTACTAATGAAGCTAAGTATTGTATTTCTGCTACAGCACAAAGAAATGGTGTTAGAATGTTATGTATAATAATGGGAGCTCCAACTTATAAAATAAGAAATAGAGATGCAAGTATGCTTTTAAATTATGGATTTTCATTGTTTGAAAGAAAAGAAGTAATACAACAAGATTCTGAAATTTCTAAACTTCAATTAGGAAATAATAAAGATAATTTTATAATTTTAAAAGCAGCTCAACCATTGAGTCTGGTTGTAGAGAAGGCAAATGAGCTCAAAATAACAACTAAGCTTGATGTGGATAAGAGTAAAAAGAACATTAAGCAGGGAGATATTATGGGAACAGCTATATTTTTAATTGATGGGAAAGAAGCTGGAAGAGTGGAAGTATATAGTGATCGTGATATGAAAAATAGTAGTGTATTTGATAAATTATTTTCAATTTTTAAGAAAGGCGATAAGGTAGAAGATAATTCAAACGTTGAGGAAAATTCAAGTAAGCAGGAAGAAAATAATAAATAAGACCTTAGAGTAAAGTTAAGTAAAAAAGGGATAGCTAATTAAGCTATCCCTTTTTTGTGATTTAGTTATTAATTTTACATTTTTGATAGTTTATAGTTATAATGTAATGTACTTAATTGTATGAGGAGTAAAAGAGGATGAGCAAAATTGAAGAGTTAATAGAGAAACTTTGTCCTAATGGTGTTGAATGGAAAGAGTTAGGAGAGTTAGGGAATTTTTTTAGTGGATTAAATGGGAAGAGCAAAAAAGATTTTGAAAATGGAAATGAAAAATTTATAACTTACATGAATGTTTTTTCAAATTTAGAATTGGATACTGATATTGTAGACAAGGTATTTATATCAGAAAATGAAAAACAAAATTCATTATCATGTGGAGATATTATATTTACAGGGTCTTCTGAAATTAGAGAAGAATGTGGAATGTCTTCAGTATTAATTAAACAAACTTTTGAAAAATTATTTTTGAATAGTTTTTGTTTTGGTTTTAGATTTTATGATGGGAATATTATGCTACCAAAATTCTCTAAGTATTTATTTAGATCAAATTTTATGAGGAAACAAATTATAAAAACATCAAGTGGAGTCACTAGATTTAACGTTTCTAGAGAGAAAATGAAACAAATAAAAACCCCAATTCCACCATTAGAAATACAAGAAGAGATTGTACATATTTTAGATTCGTTTACAGAGCTTACAGCAGAGCTTACAGCAGAGCTTACAGCAAGAAGAAAACAATATGAATTCTATAGAGATAGTTTGCTTACTTTTGGTGATGAGGTTGAGTGGAAAGAGTTGGGAGAGGTTTGTAATAATGTATGTTCTGGAGGGACACCACCGAGTGGAAAATCTGATTACTATGGTGGTGAGATCCCTTGGTTAAGAACACAGGAAATTAATTTTAATGATATACATGATACTGAAATTAAAATAACTGAATTGGGATTGAAAAATTCATCAGCAAAGTATATACATAAAAACTGCGTAATTATTGCTATGTATGGAGCTACTGTTGGAAAAGTTGCAATAAATAAAATCCCATTAACTACTAACCAAGCTTGTTGCAATTTAGAAATTAATGGAGATATTGCGGTATATAGATATGTTTTTTATTGGTTAAGCAATCAATATGGATATATAAAATCTTTGGGACAAGGTAGTCAAACAAATATCAATTCAAAAATAGTGAAACAATTAATTATTCCAATCCCACCACTCTCAGAACAAGAAAGAATAGTTTCAATACTCGATAAATTTGACAAATTATGTAATGATATATCCGAAGGACTTCCGGCAGAAATTGAGGCTAGAAAGAAACAATATGAGTATTATAGGGACAAGCTTTTGAATTTTGAAGAACTTAAAAAGAGTTAGTTTATCTTTTGAAGAATTTACTCGATATGAGGATATGTGATAGTATTTAATTAAGTAAAATTTAAAAAATATTGGGTATTAAGTAATGGATATAAAAATTGAAAACTTTGAAGGTCCATTTGACCTGTTGTTACATCTTATAAAAAAAAATAAGATGAGTATTTATAATATAAATATCTATGATATAACCATCCAATACATAGATTACATAAATGAAATGAAGGAACTTGATCTTGATATTGCATCAGAGTTTATTGTTATGGCCGCAACACTTATTGAAATGAAGTCTCGTCATCTTGTTCCACAAAAGTTAAACAAAGTGAATGAAGAAGAGAATGAGGAAGTATCAACAGATTTATTATTTGATAGGCTAATAGAATATAAAAAATTTAAAAGGGTATCGGAGATATTGCTATCTAGATATCAGGATAAAGGGAATGCATATTTTAAAAAGCCTGAAATAATAGATCAACCAAAAGATGAAGTCGTTGATTTAAATCAAATATTTAAAGATATAGATATATTGTATTTTTATGAGAAGTATAAGAAACTGATTAACTCTTATATAGAGAAGCAAAACAATATTAATCCTATACAAAATAATATTTATTTGGATAAGTTTAGAGTTGAGGATAAAATACGGGATTTGAAAAACACTTCTGGGGTTGTTTTAAGGTTTAATGAAATAATTAAGCCATGTATCGATAAAGTGGAGATAATTATTATTTTCATTGCAATACTGGAACTAGTTAAACAAAATTATTTTAAAATTATACAAGTTGGTAAATTTACTGATATCATATTGGAAAAAAATAGTATGGAATATGGAGAATATGAAGATGAATGACAGGTTTATTTTGAATAAAGCGATTAAAGATAAATTTTTCTCTGCTATAGAATCATTATTATTTGTACATGGAGATCCAATTTCTTTAAAAGATATAAGTGTTGTACTTGGGGAGGAAGTCGACTTTGTAAGACTTCTTATGGATGAATTTGAATTGTTATATGAAAATTCTAATAGGGGATTAAAATTATTTAAGATAGATGATAAATATCAGTTTGGAACAAAACCTGAAAATGAGAAATATATAGTTAAATTGCTCAAAACTAATCAGCGTCAATCTTTATCTCAGGCAGCGATAGAAACATTGTCAATAATTTCATACAAACAACCTGTAACACGAGTTGAGATTGAAGAAATAAGAGGTGTAAGAAGTGATAAGGCAATACAAACCTTATTAGATAAAGATCTTATAAAAGAATCTGGAAGACTCGAAGTTATAGGTCGTCCTATTTTATATGGAACAACCGATAATTTTTTAAAGCAATTTGGGATTGAAAGATTAGAAGAACTTCCAGCTCTTGAAGATGTACAAATTGATGATTAAATAAATCCTATAAGGCAACCAAGTAAAAAGAAAATGATTGCGAATAATAATCTTCTAATAAAAAATACGTTAGATTTTGACATAATAATCTCCTCCTTATGGAGATATTATTATACTAATTTAGTATTGAAGTCAATAAAAAATTAACAGGGCCATTTAAGATATAAGTTGCAGTTTAAATATATAATCAACGTGCTTAAATTTTATATTTATAAAATGTTGTATAACATTATATAAAACTTAATTCTTATAATCTTAAATGGCCCTGTTGTTATATTGTCCTTTATATTTAAAACTTATTCAATAAAATGTGTGCTAGAGTTGATTTAGAAAGTCTTCTTTAGTATTTTTAGTAAATAATTTTATTTTATTATCAATTTCTAGTACAATTAAAGGTATACCTAGTTTACCATTTAATTTACAATCATTAAATATGTCTTCATAGTTATCACGAAAGTGTAGAAATTTTTTGAGGTTTTCAAGACTTTCTATTATGTTTATAAATTCAAATTTGATTTCCTTATCTGAGAGTTCTTTTTTCAATGCTGAGCAATCTGGGCATTGTTCATTTCCATATACTTTTATATTTTTCATAAAATCATCCTCCTAATGTTTATATCTAAAACTATATTTCTATAGTCTGATTTCTGTTTGGTCCAACAGATATTATCGAAATTTTAATTCCTGTAGTGAGCTCAATTGTTTTTATATATTTCTTAGCGTTATCTGGTAAATCATCAAATGATTTTATTTGTGTTATATCCTCCATCCATCCGTCTAATTCAATGTAGATGGGCTCACATCTAGAAAACTCCTCTATTGTTGATGGAATAAATTCTATTTTTTTACCGTCTAGGTTGTATGCTACACAGATTTTTAATTTATCAAATCCTGTTAAAACATCTAGTAGTGTTACTGCTAAATTTGTAATTCCGGAAACTCTTTTCCCGTGTTTTAAGATCACAGTATCCAGCCATCCAATTCTTCTTTCACGTCCAGTTGTTGTTCCATATTCATTTCCAATCTTACGTATTTTTTTTGAAGTTTCACAGAATATTTCTGTTGGGAGTGCTCCTTCACCAACACGAGTTGAGTATGCTTTTGTTATACCTAAAACTTTTTGAATATATTGTGGGGAGATTCCACAGTTGAGAGCAACAGATGATGCTGAAGGTGATGAGCTTGTAACGTATGGATAAGTTCCATGGTCTAGGCACAGCATTATACCTTGGGCACCTTCGAATATGACATTTTTATTTTCATTTAAAGAGTTTGTTATAAATACAGAGGTATCTATTATTTTTGATTTTATTGTATCTATATAAGATGTGTATTTATTAAAAATTTTATCTTTATCAAAAATTTTATTTCCAAATAGAGATAGTATTTTGTTTGCATAATCAACGTTTAAAGAAAGTTTTTCGTAGAATGAGTCTTTGTTTAATAAATCTCCGAATCTAATACCTATTCTCATATATTTATCAATATAGCATGGCCCGATTCCTCTCTTTGTTGTTCCAACCCTGTTATCTCCCTTTAAGTTTTCAAATGCTTCATCAAGTTCAATGTGATATGGAAATAGTATGTGTGCTCGATTTGATATGTAGAGATTTTGACAATTTATACCTTGATCTATTAGAGAATTTATTTCTTTCACAAGAACGCTGAGATCTATAACCATTCCATTTGATAATATGTTAATAGTTTTTGGATTAAAAATGCCAGATGGTATTAAATTAAGAGCAAAATGTTTATTATCGAATTTTATTGTATGTCCTGCATTATTTCCACCTTGGTATCTAACACAAACATCAAACTTATTTGAGAGATAATCAGTAATTTTACCTTTACCTTCATCTCCCCATCCTGTTCCAACAACAACTAATGAATTCATGTAAACAACTCCTAACACAAAATAAAGATTAGTTTCAAGTCAAGTATATCAGAAATTATAGAATTTAAGTTTGTTTTTTGTTAAAATTATCGTAGAGTTAAGGAAATATTATCTATGTTCATTAAGGAGGGTAGTATGGAAAAAATTAATAATGATAGGATATGTGTAGGTCTTGCGGGATTTGGATTATCGGGGAGGTTTTTTCAGGCTCCATTTCTTCATTCAGATACTAGATTTAATCTTAAAAAAGTCTATGAAAGGACTTCAAATAATTCAAAACAAGAGTATCCAGAAGTTGAAATTGTAAGGAGTTTTGAAGAGTTATTGACGACTGATATTGATCTCGTTGTAATTTCAACTCCAAATCCTTATCATGTTTCTATGGCATCTCAAGCTATGAAGGCTGGAAAGCATGTTGTTGTAGAGAAACCTATTGCATCAACGAGCAAAGAAGCGAGAGAGTTATGCGAAATTGCAAAGAATGAGAAGGTTTTACTTTCTGTTTACCAAAATAGAAGGTTTGATGGAGATTTTTTAACTGTTAAGAAAATAATAGATGAAAATTTGATTGGTGAAATTTTGGACTATGAATGTCATTTTGATCGATTTGTAACTGGAAAGAGTAAAAAACAATGGAAGGCTGATGGTGGAAAAGGAATAGATCTCTTATATGATATTGGGGTTCATTTGATTGATCAGGCTTATAGTATTTTTGGAATGCCAGATGAAGTGTATGCAGATTTAAGAAAACAGCGTGACGAATCTTCTGGAATTGATAATTTTCAAGTGTATTTGTACTATAAAGATAAGAAAATTACGTTATCAGCTGGAGAAGTTGTTGCTATGTCTGGTCCTCATTTTATGATTCATGGATCTAAGGGAAGCTTTATAAAATATGGGAATGATTTACAGGAGAGTAGATTAATTTCTGGAATGCGTCCTAATAAATCAGATTTAGGTTGTGATGAAGAAAAATATTTTGGAACACTTTGTAGGATTACTGATCATGGATTTTTAGAAGAGAAGATAGTAACAGAGTTAGGTGATTATGGGAGATATTATGATAATATTTATCGTGTTATAAATAATGGTGATGATTTATTTATAAAACCAGAAGAGGCTGTTGATGTCATGCGAATTATTGAAACTGCACAAAATAGCAGTATCGAAAAACGAAGGATTAGGGTATTATGATTGAAAGATATTCACGTAAAGAAATGTTAGATGTGTGGTCTAATGAAAATAAATTTAATGCTTGGATGAAAGTTGAATTATTATCTAGTGAAGCTTTTAGTAAACTTGGAGTTATACCTAAAGATGATATCAAGAAACTTTGGGAGAATTGTAGAATTGATGTTAATAGGATGCTTGAGCTTGAGAAGGAAATGAAACATGACGTTGTTGCGTTTACGAGGGCACTTAGTGAATATTTAGGAGAAGAGAAGAAGTGGGTTCATTATGGTCTTACAAGTACAGATGTTGTTGATACAGCATATGGATACATTTTGAAACAAGCAAATGAAATTATAATTAGAGATATAGAGGAGATATTGGAAGTTTTAAGCAGGAGGGCTATTGAGTACAAGGGGGTTCCTTGTATAGGAAGAACCCACGGTGTACACGCAGACATAACTTCATTTGGTCTTAAATTTGCCCTATGGTATGATGAAATGAGGAGAAATTTAGAGAGGTTTAAGATGTCTTCACAGGGTGTTGAGATTGGTAAGATAAGTGGTGCTGTTGGAAATTATGCAAACATTGATCCATTTATACAAGATTATGTGTGTGATAAGCTTGGAATTAATTCATCGAATATATCAACTCAAACACTTCAACGAGATAGACATGCATTTTATATTTCGACAATATCTTTAATTGGTTCGACACTTGAAAAAATTGGAATAGAGATAAGGCATCTCCAGAGGACAGAAGTCCGAGAAGTTGAGGAAAGATTTTCAAATGGACAAAAAGGATCAAGTGCTATGCCACATAAAAGGAATCCAATTTCTAGTGAAAATATATCGGGCTGTGCTCGTGTTTTGAGAGGTTATATGATTACATCTTTTGAAAATATTCAGCTCTGGCATGAGAGAGATATTTCACATTCGAGTGCGGAAAGAATAATACTTCCTGATGCTACAATTTTAGTTGATTATATGCTAAATAGGATGAAGAATATTTTGGATAATCTAGTTATATTTAAAGATAATATGCTTGAGAATATAAATAGGACATATGGTATTATTTTTTCTCAAAGAGTTATGAACAGTTTGATAAATAAGGGATTATCCAGAGAAGATTCCTATGATATTATTCAAACTTTAGCGATGCATTGTTTCACAAATAATTTGGATTTCAAAGAAATGTTGCTTAATGATTCTTCAATTTTGAAACATTTAACTCCAAATGAAATTGAGCAATGTTTTACAATTGATTATTATATGAAAAATGTTGATGTGATTTTAAGGAGAGTTGGCATTTTGAAATAATTTTTAAGGAGGAAATAATTTGAAATCAATAAGGGATATAGAGGTTAGATATTCTGAAACAGATCAAATGGGTGTTGTTTATCATTCTAATTATTTGGTTTGGATGGAGATTGGGAGAACAAATTTTATAAAAGATATTGGATTTAATATGGTAGATTTTGAAAGAGATGGATTTTTATTTCCTGTTTACGAAATGGATATAAAGTTTATAAGTCCCACTCGTTATGATGAAAAAATTTATGTAGAAACATCCATACATAAATTATCAAGAGTTAAGATGGTATATGAGCAAAGAATTTTAAATGATAAAAATGAAGAAAAGACTAGAGCATTTGTTACTATTGTTTGTGTAACCAAAGATGATTTTAAGATTACAAGATTTGATAGGGAGTTAAAAGAATTTTATGATAGGTGCTTGAAGTTTTTAGAAAGCTGAGGCTTTATAATATATTTAAAATTTAATTTGAAGTGCATACGTTTCGTATGTACTTTTTTTTTTAATAATATTGGAAATAATTCCATTGTTGTAGATTGAATTATAATGAGCAGTTAGAAGAATAATAAAAGATACAAATAATTAGATTTTTGAGGAAGTGAACACAGTGAAAAAAGATAATTTAAGCATTATTGGGATTGTAGTTGGTATTGTCATGCTACTCTATGGGATGTTAGGACCAGGAACCTCGCTCATGGCATTTGTAGACATTAAGTCGTTTGTAATTGTTATAGTTGGTTCGTTTGCTGCCTTATTAGTTAGTTTTTCAATGAATGAAATAAAGTCTGTTGGGTCTTACATGAATGTTGTACTTAGGGATACTAATAGAGATAAGATTGCCTTTATTACACAAATAATAAATCTTTCTAAGAAAGCTAGAAAAGAGGGAATGTTATCTTTAGAAGCTGAGATTGAGAATATGGATGATGCTTTTTTAAAGCAAGGTATTAAGTTAATTGTTGATGGCGTTGAGGAAGATGCTATAGTTAATATTTTAGAGAGTGAAATGGAAAATTACGAGGAAAGAATGAAGCGAGGAGTCAAGTTTTTTAAACAGTGGGGAGCATATGCACCAGCTTTTGGAATGATAGGAACTCTTATTGGACTTATTCAGCTCCTCGGTAATATGGAAGATATTAATAAGCTTGTTTCAGGTATGGCTACTGCACTTATAACTACACTTTATGGGGCTATTGCGGCAAATTTAATCATGTTACCTCTTGCAGATAAAATATCACTTAATTCTGGTAAAGTTATGGATTTTATTATGCTTGAGTATAAGGCAATAAGGTGTATAAGGTCTGGATATACTCCAAAGATGATACAAGAAATTTTAAGTACATATTTAGAAGAAAGTGAAAAGGTTAAACTTGAGGAGAGTATAAAGGCTAATAAATAATTAATTTGTTTGGAGTGAGAAGTTTATGGGAAAGAAAAAAGATGAGGAACAAGGCGGTGGAGCTCCTGAGTGGATGGTTACATTTTCTGATGCGATGACTCTGCTTATGGTGTTTTTTATACTACTATTTTCAATGTCAACTATAGATGCAAAGAAGGAAGCTCAGCTTAGTATGGCGTTTAATAATATATTTAATGGTGGAGGCAACAATCCTATTGTTGATGAAGGAGTTGGTGATGAAACTTTAAATAACGGAAGTATGGAAGAGGAAATTGAGGAACATCAGGATTCTTTAGTAAACATATTAAATGAGTTGATTATTGAGAAAGGACTTAAGGATTTTATTTCAGTTGAAATAGTTGAAAGAGGAGTTTCTGTTGTGGTTGTTGATTCATTACTTTTTCAATCAGGAAGAGCTGATTTGAAAGGAGAAAGTAAACATATTCTTAAAGATATTGCTGGAGTTTTGAATGAAATTGATAACCAGATAATTATTGAGGGACATACAGACAATGTTCCAATCAACACATATATGTTTGCAAGTAATTGGGAATTATCAACCGCAAGAGCAGTTGTTGTTACTAGGTTTTTAGTTGAATCTGCAGAGGTTAATCCTACGCGTATATCTGCTCAAGGTTATGGTGAGTTTAGACCGATTGCATTGAATGATAATGCTGAGAATAAGGCGAAAAATAGAAGGGTTAATATTTTGATTTTGAATAAAGTAGAAGGGTGATTTTATGGCAAGTGATGAAAAAAAGAAGTCAGGTAAGGGGATTATTATAGTTGTAGTGATTTTACTTTTGGTGATTATTTTGGGTGCAGTTGGAGGATTTTTTATAATTTCGAAGATGAATAATAGTGATCAACCAAAGAAGATAGTTGAAGAAGTGATTCAATTAGATGATATTGTAGTTAATATAAAAGATCCTTCTAATAAAAAATACGTAAAGGTTTCACTGGCAATGACCTATGATTCAAAGAATAAAAAAGCACTTGAGAGTATCAATTTAAATATTTATAAAATAAAGGATGCGATTATAACGATATTTAAAGATAAATCAGTTAATGAACTTGAAAGTAGTGAGGGAATTGAATCGGTTAAGCTTGAGATTAAAAATACAATTAATTCGATTCTTGAAAGCGAAATGGTTTTGTCTATTTACTTTACAAATTTATTAGTGAAT